>CADEDX010000611.1 GCA_902826195.1 uncultured Bradyrhizobium sp.
AGCCGTGGAACCGCTGAGGTTCCATGCTGGTCCCATCACCGGCTCTGCCGGCGACTCAGAGTTCTGTATCGCTCCCACCTGAACCAAAGGCGATAGCATCATGCCTATCCTGGAACAGCTTTGCCCCGTGGGCCCAACGAGAACCCCGTTGGCGCGGGTTGCCCCCGGCCCTGTCGGCTTCGACATTCAGCCGTTCGAATCCGCGGCGCCAAACCAGATCGATCAGGTTGCGGTCAATCTACTGACGGACCCGATGAAGTCTCTCAGAGCGAACACTTGGCTGCGCGGACAATTGCGGGCGCCGACGTAGCGGCACCACCCTATTTGGCCGGATTTCGATAGGAAGGCCTGGAATATACCGGCACGTTGCCAATCTCACGGCCTGCATCGTTGATGATGGCGACGCGGCGCTCGGGATCGTCTTCCGGACTATCGAGTGAAACCCCTATGGCAAGCAGCGAAGCCCTGACCATGGCATCGGTGTCGTCTTCGCAGACAAAGCCCGATGCATCAAAAAGCCGGCGGCCGTCCTTCACATCGAAAAAGTAGCGGGGCATTGGCAACCTCCCGTTTGCCAAGTTGGCTGTCACCACATTGTTCCAGTAAAAGCGCCGCGCTCTCATCCGCCGGACGGCAGCATTTCCGATCCGCCGGGAGGAGGAATGAAATCACACGCGCGGGTCGGATTGCCGATCCGAGCCTGGCGAGACCTGCAACGGCGGAAGGTTGATCATGCTCTGCAGGATTTCGCCCACCATCGAGAGATGATTGCCCTGGCCGGCATATTGATGCATCAGGTCGGCCAGATAGGTGTTGGCGACGTTGAGGCGCTGCGCCAGCAGGCGCGCGATCAACAGCGAGACCTGCGGCTGGTCGCGCAAGAAGGCCGCGGCGTCGTCGAACTCGTAGACGATGGAATCGGCGGCGGCCCGCACCGTGGCGGTATGCGGCTGATCGAGCAGGACCGACATTTCGCCGAGCAGCGCGCCCGGCTCGGTCAGGACGGCGACGACGCTGTTGCCCTTGATGACCTCCAGCCGTCCTTCGAGCAGCACGAACAGATGTCCGGTCTTGCTGCCTTCATGGAGCACGAACGTGCCGGCCGGCACCTCCCGCTGAATTCCGCCTGTGCAGTAGTCCAGAACAGCCCGCATCGATTTTGCTCCGTGGCCGAATTGTATCGCCTTCAAGCGCCGTGGCGCACGCTGAATTCCAAGCATGAACGATGCCACAGCCGGGAGCGCGCACGCTGCCTTGAGGACGGTATATCCCATACTTTGGAATCACTCTAAATCTGCGCGCTGGAATCCTTCTAAATCGAGCCTTTCGCGGCATCCAGTCGCTGACGGCATGGCCATCGCTGCGCTACTGAGACGAGCATCTTCACCAGCTTTGTCGGGCAGCCTTCATGATCAATCTTCGCGCCACCGCCGCAACCGCTGCGTTGCTTTGCTTCACCGCGTTCGGAGCCTCGCCGGCGTCCGCCAGCGGCGAGGTCAATGTCTATACCTATCGCGAAACCAAGCTGATCCAGCCGCTGTTCGATGCCTTCACCAAGGACACCGGCATCAAGGTCAACGTCGTCTCGGCGAGCTCCGGCCTCGAGCAGCGCATCAAGGCGGAAGGCGCCAACAGCCCGGCCGACGTGCTGCTGACCGTCGACCTCGGCCGCCTCGACGATGCCGTGCAGGCCGGCGTCACCCAGCCGATCAAATCGGTCGTGATCGACGAGATCGTGCCGCCACAGTTCCGCGATCCCGACGGCCAGTGGGCCGGCATCTCGATGCGCGCGCGCGTGATCTACGCCTCGAAGGACCGCGTCAAACAGGACAAGATCACCTACGAAGAACTCGCCGACCCTAAGTGGAAGGGCAAGATCTGCATCCGCTCGGGCCAGCACATCTACAACAACGGCCTGTTTGCGGCCTATATCGCCAGGTACGGCGAGGCCAAGGCGGAGGAGTGGCTGAAGGGCGTGAAGGCCAACCTGGCGCAAAAACCGTCGGGCGGCGACCGTGAAGCCGCGCGCGACGTTGCCGCCGGCAAGTGCGACATCGGCATCGGCAACACCTATTACTGGGCGCTAATGATGAACAACGACCCCGAGAAGAAACCGTGGGCCGAAGCCACCAAGGTGATCCTGCCGACGTTCGAGGGCGGCGGCACCCACGTCAATCTTTCCGGCGTCGTGCTGGCGAAGAACGCGCCGAACAAGGACAACGGCCTCAAACTGATCGAGTGGCTCGCCGGCGACAAGGCGCAGCACATCTATGCCGACGCCAACTACGAATACCCGATCC
Source organism: uncultured Bradyrhizobium sp. (assembly GCA_902826195.1). Classification (GTDB taxonomy): domain Bacteria; phylum Pseudomonadota; class Alphaproteobacteria; order Rhizobiales; family Xanthobacteraceae; genus Bradyrhizobium. The sequence continues at coordinate 2,301 of CADEDX010000611.1, forward strand.
GCGCCGGCGTCGCCGTCAACCCGACGATTGCGGGCTATGGCAAGCTCGTCGCGGATCCGACGCCGATCGCCAAGATCGTCGCCAACCGCAAGGCGGCGTCCACGCTGGTCGACAAGGTCGGGTTCGATAATTGATCGCACCACGTCGCGAACGCATTGGCACCGATATGCCCTCTTCCTCCCCGGAAGAGGGCATATTGCTGCATGGGCTTGCGTCGTCCCGCCCATGTTAGCAGGCGTGAACAGAACCACGCGCTCGGGGCGGATCGCCGCGGCGATCGCGGTTGCGACCGCGATCCTCGTCGCAGCACCCGTCGTCTCCATCGTCACGCTGGCGATGCAGCCGGCGCCGGACGTCTGGCAGACTCTCATCCGATATGTGCTGCCGCGCAGCCTGCTCGACACCGCGCTGCTGCTGATCGGTGTCGGCACGCTGTCGCTGGCGATCGGCACCGGCGCGGCATGGATCGTGTCGCTGCATGAATTCCGTGGCCGGCGGTTGCTGCTGTGGCTGCTGCCGCTGCCGCTGGCGATCCCGACCTATCTGGCGGCTTACGTCTATGTCGACCTGTTCGAGCCGCTGGGTTTGATGCACAAGACGCTCGCGCTCTGGCTGCCGTTGCCGGACGCAGTGTGGCTGCTGCCGAATGTGCGCTCGCTGCCCGGCGCCATCGTGGTGATCGCGCTGGTGCTGTACCCGTACGTCTATTTGTCGGCCCGCACCATGTTCCAGTTCCAGAGCGCCGAATTCGCCGAGGCTGCGAAGACGCTTGGCGCCGACCGCTGGACCATCCTCTGGCGCATCTCGCTGCCAATGGCGCGTCCCGCGCTGGCGGTCGGCGCCGCGCTGGTGTCGCTGGAGACGCTCAACGACATCGGCGCGAGTGAATATCTGGGGGTACGCACCCTCACCGTCTCGGTGTTCACCACCTGGCTCAACCGCGGCAGCCTTGCCGGCGCGGCGCAACTGTCCTGCTTCATGCTCGTGATCGTGGCTATCCTGATCGCGGTCGAACGCTATGGACGGCGCAACGTCACGACGGAGTTCTCCGCCGAAAGCCCGCGGCTGACGCCGCGAACGACGCTGTCGGGCATCCGGGGCGCTGGCGCTTTCATCGTATGCCTGCTGCCGGTGTGCCTCGGATTTTTGGTGCCGCTGCTGTATCTCGCGCACCAGAGTTTCAAGCGCGGGCTGTTTGAGAATTTCGACGTGACGCTGTGGCGCGACGCATTCAACTCGGTCGCATTCGCGAGCCTCGCCACGCTCACCGCACTGCTGCTGGGATTTGCGACCATCCTGGCGTGGCGCTGGCGGCCGACCAGGCTGCGTTTCGTCGCGATGAATATCGCCCAACTCGGTTACGCCCTGCCAGGGCTGGTGCTGGCGCTCGGCCTGCTGGCGCCGGTGCTCGCCATCGACAACGCGCTGAACGCGCTCGCCGCATCGCTCGGATGGTCGCTGCCGGGACTGGTGATGGTCGGCTCGGGAGCCGCGGTCGTGATCGCCTATGTGATCCGCTTCCTCGCGGTGCCGACCGGATTCATCAAGGCCGGCTTCGAGCGGATCCCCCGCGACTATGACGACAGCGCGCGCGCGGTCGGCGCCGGCCAGACCACGACGATGCGGCTGATCCATCTGCCGCTGCTGCGCCCCGCCTTGCTCGGCGCCGTCATCGTGGTGTTCGTGGATTGCCTGAAGGAGTTGCCGGCGACGCTGCTGCTGCGACCGCTCAACGTCGAAACGCTGGCGACCTCGATCTACCAATACGCCAGTCGCGGCAGCTTTGAGGAAGGCGCGCTGGCCGCGCTATTGATCGTCGCCGCCAGCATCGGCCCGGTGGCGTGGCTGAC
>CADEDX010000612.1 GCA_902826195.1 uncultured Bradyrhizobium sp.
GAATACAGAACGGCTCAAAGCGGCGGTGGCGCTCTACGAACTCGACGGCGTCGATCCGGCGCCGGTGATTGATCCGACTGCGGAACTGCTCCTGCAGCGCTACCTGTCGCACAATCCACCAGGAACGTGGATCGATGCTTTCGATGAAAATGGAAAGCCACTGTCCAGGACCGTGCCCGCGTCAACCCTGTATCATGTCTTTCTTGCATTTGCGGAGGTGCTGCGGATCTCGGACTGACCGTCCGGGAACGGCCTGACCTGGATACTGCGGCCAAGATAGCTGAACGGATTCCAGATCAGGGCAGCCGCCAGCTTACCCAGAGAAATGCGGCGCTGTGCCTTGAGTTCGCGGCGCTCTCTCAGGGCAGGACCGAGGCCTTTGAAGGCTGCCCCGAAGCCTCGCCAGGTCGGAACAAAAACGCCTCGTACTGCCCCGCGCAACAACAGCATCAGCGAACCCACGAACCACACGGGCATGGTCAGCAGCAGCAAGCGGCCAGGCATGTTCTTGACGTAGGTCCAGACCCCATTGCGTACGCCGTAGAACACGGCGAATGCGCTCGAGCGACCGGAGACGCCGGACCCGGCATGGCGAACAACGGCGTCGGGTACATACTGGCAGCGCTCCCCGCGCAGTCGCAGGCGGAAAGCGAGATCGACATCCTCGTGGTAGCAGAAGTACCGCTCGTCGAAACCGCCGGATTCAAGGAACAGGTCACGCGGATAGAGCGCCGCGGCGCCGCAGGGGGCGAAGCATTCGCCGGCATCGGGTGCATCGACAAGTTTGTGCTCAAAGCCGCCGCGCCAAGCGTAGCCATAGGCCAGATAGCAGTCTCCAGCGCCGTCCAGCTTGTCGGGTTCGTGGAGGCTGATCTGCAGACAGGCGACCATGCGATGCGTCGGGCGGCGCTCAACCGCGCGCATCATGTTGGCAAGCCAGTCCGGCGCAGCTTCGGCGTCAGGATTCAGGAGAGCGAGCCATCGCCCCCGCCCCGCGCGGGCGCCGACATTGTTGCCGCCGGCGAAGCCGAGATTCTCGACCTGCCTCAATATCGTAGTGCGTTCTGGTTGCTCGACGATGCTAGCGAGCGAGTCATCGCTCGATGCGTTGTCGATCACGATTGTCTCGAAGTCGGTGAAGGTCTGACGCGCAAGCGAGGCCAGACAGCCGCGCAGGTAGTCGTCGCCATTGAAGTTGACCACGACCACTGTGATTGCGGGGGCGTCGGTGACGGGGTCTGTGATGGCGGGGTCGGCCACGCCGGTCATGCTGCGTCAGAGGATCGACTGGCCGGTGGAGGCCCAGTCCTTGAGAAAGGCCTCGATGCCCGAGTCCGTGAGATCGTGCTTGTAGAGCGCGGCGAAGATCTTCGGCGGCAGGGTAGCGCAATCCGAGCCTGCCAGCGCGGCCTGCCGCACGTGTTCCACCGAGCGAATCGAGGCCGCTAGGATGTTTGTTGCAAATCCGTAGTTGTCGTAGATGCGCCGGATGTCGCGGATCAGATCCATGCCGTCGATGCCTTTGTCGTCGAGGCGACCGATGAAGGGCGAGATGAAGTACGCGCCGGCCCTGGCGGCCAGCATCGCCTGCACCGCGGAGAAGCACAGCGTGACGTTCACGCGGATGCCCTCGTCCGAGAGCGTGCGGCAGGCGCGCAGGCCGTTCTCGGTGAGCGGCAGCTTGACCACGACATTGGGCGCGATCCGCGCGAGATAGCGCCCTTCGGCCAGCATGCCCTCGACGTCTGTTGCAACAGCTTCAGCCGACACCGGGCCCGGCAGGATCGCGCAGATTTCGGCGACGGCTTCCTTCATCTTGCGGCCGGACTTGGCGATCAGGGACGGGTTGGTCGTGACGCCGTCAATCAGACCGCTTGCGACAGCAGCGCGCAGCTCGGCCACATCGGCAGAATCAATGAACAATTGCATGGAACCCATCTCCTCCGGGGATGTTGGCCCCCACCACGCTTATATCCGCTCAGACGCCGCCCGGAATGACTTTTTTGACGTCCTGGGCACGGTCGCGGGGAGCGATGAGAATGCTGTCGCCGCTGGCGACAATGATGAGGTCGGACAAGCCGATGACGGAGATATGCACCCCATCAGTGCGAATGAGATTGTTCGCGGCCTCTTCGAGTAGAGCCGAGCCGGTTACGGCATTGCCTCGGTCGTCCTTGTCCGACAGGCGCCAGACCTCCGCCCAGGACCCGACGTCTGCCCAGCCGATATCGCACGGGGCCACAGCGGCGCGTCCGGTGTGCTCCATGACAGCGCGGTCGACAGCTTCGCTGCGGACGGAGGCAAACGTGTCCGCATCGAGCAGGATCTGCTGGCCAGTGCGTTGGGCGAGGGCCAGCGCGGCACGCGCGCCATCGCGGATATCCCCAGCCGCGGTGGAGAATTCGTCGAGCATGGTTTCGGGCGAGAACAGGAACACGCCTGAATTCCAGCTGTAGCCGCCCTCGTCCAGATACTGTGTCGCGATCTTTGCGTTCGGTTTTTCCTTGAAGGTGGTGACGGCGTATACGCCGTCCGCCAGTTGCTGGCCCTGCTGAATGTAGCCAAAGCCGGTCTCTGGTCCGGTCGGACTGATGCCGAAGGTGACGATGCGGTCCGGCAATATGGCGCATGCGGCGCGGATCGCTTCGACGAAGGCAGCCCCGTTGGCCACCAGGTGATCGGCGGGAGCGAGCAGGACGTGGGCTGCAGGATCGATCTCCTGCGCGATGAGGGCGGCCAGTGCGGCTGTCGCCGCCGTATTGCGACCCATGGGCTCAAGGATGACCGCGGAGGGAGCCACGCCAATGTTTCGCATGGCGTCCGAAACGAGATCGGCGTGCGCGGCGGACGCGATGATCACAGGGGGCAGGAACACGACGCCAGCATGCTGTCCGGAGAAGCGCAGGACCGTTTCCTCGATCATCGTCCGCTCGGCGCCAAGATAGTGGAACTGCTTGGGTCGCGCCGCAGTCGACAGCGGCCACAGACGCGTGCCCGATCCACCCGACATGATCACGGGAATAATCTTCACAAGCTTCAAGAAACGCGCTCCAACCTGCCGCGACCCGCTCTGGTTGTATCGACGCGTCTCATCAAGGCAAGGAAAAGGACCAGCACGGCCGGATCACCGCCGGCGGCCTGGCCAGCCCGCACGAAGTTGGCGGATCAACCTATTCTTGAGTAGTTTCGCCTAGGTTGAGTCATTAACGACCGGCAGGAAATCTCGCGTGATTCAGCCCATGACCGCCTTTGTTGCGAATGACGCCGGGCCGCAGCGATCTCGCGACGAAGATGTCGGCATTCCGCTGGCCGTCGATCTCGACGGCACGCTGGTGTTCACCGACACGCTGTTCGAGGCGCTGGCTGAGCACATGCGCCGGCGGCCGCTTTGGACGATCTGGCAGATGATTCAGCTGCCTTTTGCAATAGCGCGGCTCAAGGCGCGCATTCAGAGCAAGGCCCGAATCGATATCGCGAGCCTGCCGGTGAACGAGGACGTGCTGGCCTATTGCCGGCGCGCACGCACGGCCGGGCGGAAGGTCTGGCTGGTATCGGCGGCGGACCAGGGGATCGTGAGCGACGTTGCTGCACGGTTCGGCGTGTTCGATCGCGCCGTGGGCAGCGATGGCACAACCAACAACAAGGGCGCCAACAAGGGCCGGTTCCTGGCTCGCGAGGCGCCGCAGGGCTTTGAGTACATTGGCGACAGCCGTGCCGACATGAAAGTGTGGGCGATGGCGAAGGTCGCCTCCATCGTCGGTGGCGGCGAGGCGCGCCGCAAGGCAGTCGAGCAGATGGGCGTGCCGGTCGCCCAGACATTCGAGCGGCCAAGTCGCGGCATCGGCGCGTGGCTGAAAGCGCTGCGCATCCACCAATGGGCAAAAAACGTTCTGATTTTTGTGCCCGCGATCCTCGCGATGAAGATCACGGACCCCGGCACGCTGTTGACGCTGCTGATGGCCCTGCCCCTGATGGGCGCAATGGCCTCTGGCACCTATATCCTCAACGACCTCGTCGATCTCAGTGCGGACCGCAGCCATCCGACGAAGAAAAATCGACCGTTCGCGTCGGGTCGGCTCAAGCTCTGGCAGGGCTTCGTTGCGGCGCCGCTGCTGATCATCGGCGGCCTGATTGGCGGGTTCCTTATCT
>CADEDX010000613.1 GCA_902826195.1 uncultured Bradyrhizobium sp.
TGCATGCTCTCGACGTCGCAGCGCGCGCCGGGATAGCGGTTCCAGTACCAGGTGCCGCCGACGCCCGAGCCCTGCTCGAACACCCGCGCCGTCATGCCCTGCCCGCGCAGCCGGTGCAGCATGTACATGCCGGCAAAGCCCGCGCCGACCACGACGACGTCATAGCTGGATTCGGTGGCGGCAGATGGCATGGCGGGCATGAGGCCTCCCTGGATTTTCATTTTGATTTGGCAACCAGCATTCCCGCCGCAGCGCCAAAGCGCAAGACGCAAATCCGCGCGCATGCGATGCATATTTTGCGAGGTGGAATTGCCCGATCCTCATGGTGAGGAGGCGCGCGCGCGCCGTCCCGAACCATGTTGGCCCCACCATTGCGGCAGCCGGGCTTTCACCCTTCGAGACGCCGCTAACCCAACTCCTCGGGATGAGGATGGACGACGGTGCGTTATTGGGACCGAGAGCGCTTGGCATCCACGGCTGCGATGGGCTAGCGTTTCAGCAACGTACCGCCGCCGGGAGGACACCATGAAATCGCCGATCTGCGACATGCTGGGTATCGAGTTTCCGCTGCTGGCTTTCAGCCATTGCCGCGACGTGGTGGCGGCCGTCAGCCGCGCCGGCGGGTTCGGCGTGCTGGGCGCGACCGCACATTCGCCGGAGACGATCGAACTCGAGCTGAAGTGGATCGACGAGCACGTCGGCGGCAAGCCATATGGACTCGATGTGCTGATCCCGGAAAACATTTCGACCGCGGGCGAAAAGGACGTTACCTGGAAAAGCCTGGAGGCGCGGATCTCGCCGCAGCACCGCGACTTCACCCGCAACCTGCTGAAGAAGTACGGCATCGAGCTAACGACGACCAATGTCGCCGACAACCAGCCGCAGCCGTTCGATGCGCAGCGCGCGCTCGAGGTACTTGAGGTTTCGTTCCGGCATCCGATCAAGCTGATCGCGAACGCGCTCGGCGTGCCGCCGAAGGCCATGATCGACATGGGCCGCAAGCACGGTGTGCCGGTCGCGGCGCTGATCGGTTCGAAGGAGCACGCGCTGCGGCAGGTCGCGGCCGGGGTCGATATTCTGGTCGCGCAGGGCACCGAGGCCGGCGGCCATTGCGGCGAGGTCTCGACCATGGTGCTGGTGCCCGAGGTGATCAAGGCGATCAAGCCGATCCGCGACGTACCGGTGCTGGCCGCGGGCGGCATCATGACCGGGCGGCAGATGGCCGCGTGCATGGCGATGGGCGCGGCCGGCGCCTGGACCGGTTCGGTGTGGCTGGCGACGGTAGAATCCGAGACCACGGAGATCTTCCGCGAAAAGATGATCGCGGCGTCCTCGCGCGACGCCATCCGCTCCAAGGGCCGCACCGGCAAGCCGGCGCGGCAGTTGCGCTCGGTGTGGACCGACGCGTGGGACCGCGGCCCGGACAGTCCCGGCGCGCTGCCGATGCCGCTGCAGAGCATCATCAGCCGCGACGCCTTCAACTCGATCGACCGCGCCGCCGCCGCCGGGAATACCCAGGCGCGCGATCTCGTCAGCTATTTTGTCGGCCAGGGCGTCGGCCTGGTCGACAGCGTGAAATCAGCCGGCGCCGTGGTGCAGGAATTCAAGGAAGACTTTGCCGAGGCCGTGGAGCATATGAACATGCTGATGGAGGAGTGAACTCACTCTCGTAGGGTGGGCAAAGCGAAGCGTGCCCACCAATTCCGAGCAAGAAGTCAGATGGTGGGCACGTCGCTTCGCTCCGTTGCCCACCCTACGAATTTTGTGCAAGTCGAAAGCAAAGCAATAAGAAATGCCGAACAACAACTCCTCCGTCCCCGAAGACCGCATTCCCGTCATCGTCGGCGTCGGCGAAATCGCCGACCGGCCCAAAGACATTGCCGCGGGCCTCGAGCCGATGGCACTGCTCGAGGAAGCCGTGCGGCGCGCGGAAGCGGACAGCGGGGCAAAACTGCTCGGCGAACTCGGCTCGCTCGACGTCGTCAATTTCCTGAGCTGGCGCTATCGCGATCCCGAGAAGCAGCTCGCAGCAAGGCTTGGCGCCGATCCGGCGCATTGCTATTACGGCCCGGTCGGCGGCGAGAGCCCGATCCGCTACATCCACGAAGCCGCCAAGCGCATCGCGCGCGGCGAATGCAGCGTAGCCGTGGTCTGCGGCGCGGAGGCGCAATCGACGGCCACCAAGGCCGAACGCGGCGGCATCACCCTGCCATGGACGCCGTTCGCCCATGACGTCGAGGAGCCGAAGCGCGGCGCGGCGTTCCAGAAGCCGATGGCGGTGAAGCTCGGCGTGTTCCGCCCGATCACGGTCTATCCGCTCTATGAAACCGCGACGTCAGCGCATTGGGGGCAGACGCCGCGCGAGGCACTCGCCGAATCCGGCGCGCTATGGTCGACCTATGCCCGCGTCGCATGCGAGAATGAAAATTCATGGATGAAGAAGCGGTTGACGCCTGAGGAAATCACCACGCCCACGGCCGAGAACCGCTTGATCGCGTGGCCCTACACCAAATGGATGGTGGCCAACCCGACCGTGAACATGGGCGGCGCGGTGCTGTTGACCTCGCTGGCCAAGGCGCGCGCGGCCGGTATCCCCGAAGATCGCCTGATCTATCCGGCCGGCGGCGCCTCGGCGGAAGAGCCCCGCGACTATCTCGTCCGCGACCAGTTCTACGAAAGCCACCCGCAGAATGGAGTGCTGAAGGCGGTCATGGACCTCGTCGGGGGCGACGGCAAAAAATTCGACGCCATCGAACTGTACAGCTGCTTCCCTTGTGTACCGAAGATGGCGCGGCGGACGCTCGGCCTCGGCCCGGACGTGGAGCCAACGGTCACCGGCGGCCTCACCTTCTTCGGCGCACCGCTCAACACCTACATGACGCACGCAGCGATCGCGATGGTTCGCAAGCTGCGCCAGCGCGGCAAGCTCGGCCTGCTCTACGGCCAGGGCGGCTTCGTGACCAAACATCACGGCCTGGTTCTGTCGCGCGAAGCGCCAAGGGAGGCGCTTGCGCAGGAGACCAGCGTGCAGGCCGAAGCCGACCGGAACAAGCGGGCCGTGCCGGACTTCGTCACCGAAGCGTTCGGCAAAGGCAAGGTCGAAGCCTTTACCGTGATCTACAAGGGCAAGGGCGAGGTCGAGCACGGCGTGGTGATGATGCGCACGGAAGCCGATGCGCGGGCGCTGGCGCGGGTCCCCGCCCACGACGAGACGACACTCAGGCATTTACTGAATTTGGACCGTACGCCGGTGGGAACGCTCGGCACGATCGCGACAGCGGCAGATGGGGTGCTGGAGTGGCGGGCAGGCTAGCCTCGGCCACGACGCAAGGCTTGACGGGTGCGGTGACAGCGGCGAACCTCGTCCGCATTGTCAGCGCTATCTGTGCCGACGGCTCGGGCCATCGGCACCCCGTTCATTGAAAGCCAGTCTATTTTGCCAAACTTCATTCGCTATCTGCCCAGTGCCGCCTTGCTGTCAGCCACGCTTTCCATCGCCGCCCTGCCAGGTCTGGCGCGCGCGCAATCAGGGAACGCCGGCGGCAGCATCGGCAATGACGAAAAGTCGCTGTCCGGTTCGCGCGCCGCGCCCCGCGCGACTGAGTCCTCGAAGCCGACGAGACCTAGCCGAACCGAAACGGAAGCGCCAAGCCGCGCGTCGCGAAAGGGCGGCGGTGGTGCCAGCAGCGGCGGCAATATCGACGGCGCATGGGTTTTGACCAGCGTCGGCACACCCTGCGGCAGTTCCACCGATACGGTCGTTATCTCCAGTGGTAAAATGGTCGGACAATACGGCACCGCTCAAGTGAGCCCGAATGGCGGCGTCTCCGGCGTCGGGTCCGCGGGAAGCCTGAGCTGGACCATGTCCGGCCGCTTTTCCGGCCGCAGCGGATCCGGCACATTCCGGCGATCCGATGGCTGTGCCGGAAGCTGGACCGGAATAAAGCAATAATTGCGGGTTTTGGCGGCGGCCGAACAACGCGTTGGAAGCCTTCGGCCTCCCGCACGACTATGAACGGGCAAATGCGGCAGCGGACCGCACTTTCGCCGCATGCGCGCAGTCGTGTATGAATTGACGAAGCACGTCACGCATTTCGACCAAGGGAAGATATGGCAAATCGATCCAGAACGGCGCGAACCGCCGTAG
>CADEDX010000614.1 GCA_902826195.1 uncultured Bradyrhizobium sp.
CGCGCCATGGGCGAGTTCGGCGCGGTCTCCGTGGTCTCCGGCCATATCCGCGGCAAGACCAACACCATGCCGCTGCTGGTCGAAATCCTGTATAACGAGTATCAGTTCGTGGCGTCGTTTGCGATTGCCTCTCTGCTGGCGATGCTCGCTCTGATCACGCTGGTCGTGAAGACCGTTCTCGAGCAACGTCTGGATGAAGGGCAAACAAGGAACGATTCTGGTGACCATTGAAGTCAGAAACATCGTCAAGAGGTTCGGCGCGTTTGCGGCGCTCGACAATGTCGACCTGAAGGTCGGCAAGGGCGAATTGCTGGCGCTGCTCGGTCCATCCGGGTCGGGCAAGACCACGCTGCTGCGGATCATCGCGGGCCTCGACTGGCCGGACGCAGGCGAGGTGCGGATCGACGGCGAGGATGCGCTGGGCCATGGCGCCAGCGAGCGTCACGTCGGCTTCGTATTCCAGCACTACGCGCTGTTCCGGCACATGACGGTGTTCGAAAACGTCGCCTTTGGCCTGCGCGTACAGCCGCGCGCCATCCGCAAGAGCGAGGCCACGATCCGCGCGCGGGTCAAGGAATTGCTCGATCTGGTGCAACTGGACTGGCTGGCCGATCGCTATCCCAGCCAGTTGTCCGGCGGACAGCGCCAGCGGATCGCGCTGGCGCGCGCGCTCGCGATCGAGCCGCGCATCCTGCTGCTCGACGAGCCCTTTGGCGCGCTCGACGCCAAGGTGCGCAAGGAGTTGCGACAGTGGCTGCGCTCGCTGCATTCCGAAATCGCCGTCACCTCCATCTTCGTCACCCATGACCAGGAAGAGGCGCTCGAGGTCGCCAACCGCGTGGTGGTGATGGACAAGGGCCATATCGAGCAGATCGGCACGCCCGGCGATGTCTATGACAATCCCGCCACCGCCTTCGTGCACGGCTTCATCGGCGAATCCATCGTGCTTCCGGTGGAGGTGACCGGCGGCTCGGTGCGGCTCGGCGGCCAGCCGCTCAACATCGCCGCCGATGGCGTGGCCTCCGGCGCCTCAAAGCTGTTCATCCGCCGCCACGATATGCAGATCGGCCCGGCGGGAACCGGATCGCTGGAAGGCGCGGTGCGCCATGTCCGCTCGTTTGGCCCGATCCAGCGGGCGGAAATCGCGCTCTCGGGCGGCGAGGGCAAGACCGTGATCGAAATCGATGCCCCCCGCGACCGGGAACTGCAGGCCGGCGAGATCATCAGCCTGCAGCCCCGCAGGTACCGGATTTTTGCTGCGCAGGACTGACGTTTTTTCCGGAATAGCCGCCCAAAGCGTTCCCCGTCATACCCGCGAAAGCGGGTATACAGTACACCGCGGCCTATCGATTCGATCACCGCCGCCTCTGGATACTGCATCCGCTCCAGCAATTGCGCACAAGGCGGATGATGGCAGCGGTGGGTTTGGTACCAATGAGCCCCCACGTTCACCATTCAGCCACTGTTGGTATGCAACAACGGCCGCGTGCAGCCTTTGGATTCGGGGGATTTTTGCATTGAAACGGGCGACTACCGCCATACTCGGGCTTTTGCTGCTGGCCGGCTGCTCGGCCGACGTCAAGGTCCCGGAACAGCCGTCGATGTACACCGACATGTCCAAGCCGGGCGCCACCCTCGATACGGTTGCGGCGGCGATCATGATCTCGCAATACCGCCAGAACAACGGCCTGGGTACGGTCGTGGTCGATCCTGAACTGACTCGGCTCGCCGAGCAGCAGTCGCAGGCGATGGCGGCCCGCAACAAAATGGACCACAATGTGAAGGGCCCGCTCGACAAGCGGCTCGGTGCTGCCGGTTATCCGGCCACCGTCGCGGTCGAAAACATCTCGGCCGGCTACCACACCATGGCGGAAGCCTTTTCCGGCTGGCGTGACTCGCCGCCGCACAAGGCCAACATGCTCAAAGGCGGTGTCACAAAATTGGGCATCGCGGCGGTCTATGCTCCGAACACCAAATACAAAGTGTTCTGGACGCTGATCCTGGCATCGACCTGAAACAGGTCCCTTGCTGCCGGGTAGCGGTAAACTCGGCGTGATCCTTGCTTCGATCTCGCCGATTGACGCCGTAAAGAACTGCCGCCACGGTGCCGGCCAACTCGCCCACCTGATCGATGGTCACGATGGATCATTCCAACCACCCGCCTGCCACCACGCCTGTGAACGCCCAGCGCGTGCTGGTGCTGCAGGGCGGCGGCGCGCTCGGTTCCTACCAGGCCGGCGCCTTCCAGGCACTGTGCCGTGCTGGCTTCGACCCGGAATGGGTCGCGGGCATCTCGATCGGCGCGATCAATGCCGCGATCATTGCCGGCAACGAAGGCGAGAAGCGCGTCGACCGGCTGAAAGAATTTTGGCAGATGGTGTCATCGCCGGTGCCCTGGAATCCGGTCACGAATGGTGACCGCGCGCGTTCGCTGTTCAACGAGACCTCGGCCGCGCTGATCGCGACCTTTGGCGTGCCCGGATTCTTTGCGCCGCGGGTTCCTCCGGCGCCGCTGTGGCCGCCGGGCAGCCCGCAATCGCAAAGCTATTACGACACCGCGCCGCTGAAGAAGACGCTGGAACGGCTGGTCGATTTCGACCGCATCAACGACCTGAAGACGCGGCTCAGCGTCGGTGCCGTCGGCGTCACCTCGGGCAATTTCAGATATTTCGACAATTTCGAGTTCAGGAAGCTCGGCAAGAAGATCGGTCCGGAGCACATCATGGCCTCGGGCGCGCTGCCGCCGGGCTTTCCTTCCGTCGAGATCGAAGGCGAGCACTATTGGGACGGCGGCATCGCCTCCAATACGCCGCTCGACTTTGTGCTGAGCGAGGAAACCCATCGGGATCTCCTGATCTTCCAGGTCGACCTGTTCAGTGCGCGCGGCGAATTGCCGACGTCGCTGCTGGAGGCTGCCGAGCGCGAGAAGGATATCCGTTTTTCCAGCCGCACCCGCATGAACACCGACAAGAACAAGCAGTTGCACAATGCGCGAAAGGCGCTGCGCGAGCTGCTCGCAAAGCTGCCCGATGATCTCAAGAATGATCCGTCAGTGGAAGTCCTGTGCAGCGTGGCCATGGAAAACACCGTTACGGTCGTGCACCTGATCTACAAGAGCAAGAACTACGAAACGTCGTCCAAGGACTACGACTTTTCGCATGTCGCCATGGTCGAGCACTGGAACGCGGGCGTCCGCGACGTTCATGAATCGATGCGTCACAAGGACGTGCTGGAGCGTCCGCAATCCGGCGAGACCATGATCGCCTACGATATGTCGGGGGACGCTGCCAAAACCCCCGCAGGCAAGCAGGAGTGAATGCAATGACTACACTGAAAGGCAAGACCGCCGTCGTGACCGGCTCGACCAGCGGCATCGGCCTGGCGATTGCGCGCGCCTTTGCCGCCGCCGGCGCCAATGTCGTGCTCAACGGCATGGGCGTGCCGGCCGATATCGAGCGCGAGCGCTCCGGCATCGAGACCGATTTCAAGGTGCGCGCGGTGCATTCGCCCGCCGACATGACCAAGCCCGCCGAGATCGCCGAAATGATTGCGCTCGGTGAGAAGACGTTTGGCGCGGTCGACATCCTCGTCAACAATGCCGGCATCCAGTTCGTGTCACCGATCGAGGAGTTTCCGCCGGAGAAGTGGGAAGCCATCATCGCTATCAACCTGTCGTCGGCGTTCTATGGCATCCGCGCCGCGGTGCCCGGCATGAAGAAGCGTGGCTGGGGCCGCATCATCAACACGGCTTCCGCCCATTCGCTGGTGGCTTCGCCGTTCAAGTCGGCCTACGTCTCGGCCAAGCACGGCATCGCCGGGCTGACAAAAACGGTGGCGCTGGAGCTTGCGACCTTCAAGATCACCTGCAACTGCATCAGTCCCGGATATGTCTGGACGCCGCTGGTCGAGAAGCAGATTCCCGAGACCATGAAGGCGCGCAACATGACCAAGGAACAGGTCATCAAGGACGTGCTGCTCGACGCACAGCCGACCAAGGAGTTCGTGACGTCGGAGCAGGTCGCAGCGCTGGCGCTGTTCCTGTGCAGCGACGATGCCGCCCAGATTACCGGCGCCAATCTCTCGATCGACGGCGGCTGGACCGCGGCATAGGCTGTGCGAACGGCCCCCCGGGAG
>CADEDX010000615.1 GCA_902826195.1 uncultured Bradyrhizobium sp.
GCGCAGCACCTCGGTGATCGCGCGCTCGCTTGCCGCCATGTCGGCGCCGTCGGCATCGCCGCGGGAAAGCCGCGTCACCCGCTCCGGATTGACGAGGGTATAATAGAGCGCGCCGAGCAGAAATTGCGACCGCCACACGATCGTCGTCCGCGGCAGATGCGGCAAGGCCTCCTCGATCGCCTCGATGAAGGCGTTGGTGGTGTCGTCAAAAATCTCGGCAATGATGCGCCCCACCACGGCGTTGCCTTCGGCCGACATCACCGCCCGCAGCCGCGTAAAACGCGCGCCGCCGCCGGCAAGATCGGTACTCGAGGAAAACGCCGGCTGCACATAGGCGCGCACGATCGCTTCCAGCCGATCCTGAACGTCGCGCACGCGCCGCGCCGCGACCAGCAATTCGATGCGCCGCTTGTTCATCGGACCGCAATGGCGCCGGTAGATGTCGAGCAGCAGGCCGTCCTTGCTCTTGAAATGATAGGTGATGCTGCCCGGATTGGCGCCGGCCTCCAGCGCGATGTCGCGGCTCGACACGGCGTTGAAGCCGTGCGTCGAGAACAACAACTCGGCCGCGCTCAGGATGGCTTCCCGCATGTTGGGATTTCGCGTCATCGCGTTTGCTTTCCGCCGTCGGCTTTTGTACATTTGTACAAATTATCAGGTCCAGTCAACAAATAATCCGTATCGGAGGAAGGCGTTTCCCATGCCGGTTTTCAGCAGGATTTTTCGTGGTCTGTTCGCCGTCGCGGTGCTTTCGCTGACGGCCGCGTCGGCCCATGCCCAGTCGTTCCCGACCAAACCCGTTCGCATCCTGGTGCCTTATGCCGCCGGCGGCGCGGTCGACGTACTGGCGCGCACGCTCGGACAATCGCTGTCGAAGACCTGGGGCCAGCAGCCGGTGATCGAAAATCGTCCCGGCGCCGGCGGCGTCATCGCCTCGCAGGCGCTCACGCAATCGGCGCCGGACGGCTATACCCTGATCCTGGTCGCCAGCGGCCATCCGCTGAACCAGTTCTTCTATCCAAAACTGCCCTACGACACCTTCAAGGATTTTACCGCGATCAGCGAGATCGCCTATTCGCCGCTGGCGATCGTGGTGTCCAAGGACAGTCCGATAAAGACTCTCGGCGACTTGCTGACGACGGCGCGCGCCAAGCCGGGGTCTCTATCCTACGGCATGTCCGGCAATGGCACCTCCGCGCATCTGGCCGGCCAGATGCTAAACCACATGGCCAAGGTCAAGATCCAGTCGATCCCCTACAAGGGCGGCGCCCCTGCCCTGACCGCCGTCATTGCCGGCGAAATTCCGATCAGCGTCAATCCGCTTCCCGAAGTGGTCGGCCAGATCGAAGGCAACGTGGTGCGCGCGCTTGCGGTCACGACGACGCAGCGCTCGAAGGCATTGCCTGATGTTCCCACGATCGCGGAAGCCGGCATCGCCGACTATGACGCCGCGGTCTGGTGGGGCGTGCTCGGCCCCGCCGGCATGGCGCCGGACATCGTCGCCAGGATCCACGCCGACCTCGCCGCCGCATTGAAGGACCCGGTGGTGCTGACCGCGCTGGAAAAGATGGGCGCCACGCCGGTCGGCAGTTCGCCCTCGGATTTCGACGCCTTCATGCGCGCGGAAGCAAAGAAATGGGAGCCGGTGCTGAAGGAAGCCGACATCAAGATGCAGTGAGGCTGCCGGCCGCCTACCGCGCGTTGGCCGGCGCGTGCAGGTGCCAGAGATCGGCGCGCCAGTGCAGCACTACGGCCAGCATCAAGGCGAGGCCGGCCGCCGCATAGAGCGTTCCGGTGGCGGCAAAGCCGATCTCGTCGATGAGGCTGCCAGCGGCCAGCAAGCCGATCGGCAGGCCGTAGATCACCATCATGCGCACGCCCATCACCCGGCCGCGGAAATTCTCGCTGGCGGTCCGCATCAGGATGACGGCGACCGAAATCATGGCGAGGCTCTGCGAAAAGCCCGCCACCATCAGGCATACGATCGCGGTCGGCACCGTCTGCATCTGCACGAAGATCAGGAGCGTCACATACCAGACGCCGGTGGCGCCGATCATCAGCCGCGCCACCCTGATGTCCCGGACCAGGCTGAGCATGATCGAGCCGGCCAGCGAGCCAATCGCAAAGCTCGCCGACAGGTAACCGAGTCCGGTCTGGTTGGTGCCGTAGATCGTCTTGGCAATGTAGGGCAGCAGGCCATTGGTGAGCGGATAGGCCGTCAGGTTGGCGAGAAACGCCACCCACAACGCGGCCTGCATCAGCGGCGTGGTCCAGACATAGGCGACGCCCGCCTTGAGATCGCGCAACGGCGAGCGCTGCAACGCCTCGCTGGCGGCCTCGCCCGCCGCATGCGGCTTGACGGGGGCCACGATGCACAGCGTCAGCGCGGTCGCCATGATATAAAGGCAGACGATCGCCACATAGGCCGGGCCCATGCCGAGCGCGGCGAACAATCCGGCGCCGCTCAGCGCACCCGCGATGCGCGCGGTGTCCATCGTCGTCCGCGAGATGCTGATCGCCCCGATCAACTGGCCGTGCGGCATGATGGTCGCCACCAGCGCGCTGCGGACGCCGAGGTCCGACGGACGGACGACACCCATCACGGCCGCGATCACGAACACATACAGCGGCGCAAGATGACCCGACAGCGCCAGTATCATCAGCGCGGCGGCGAGCGTCGCGTAGACCGCGCGCATCATCGCCAACAGATCGCGGTGACCGATCCGGTCGCCGGCGACGCCGATCATCGGCGCGACCAGCGTACCGACATAGCCGAGCGAGGCGAACAGGGTGAGCAGCAGCACCGATCCGGTCTCGACCAGCACGTACCAGCCGAGAATCAATGTTTCCATCTCGAACGCCCACGAGGTGAGCAGATCGGCTGGCCATTGAAAGCGATAGTTCCTGACACGGAATGGTGCGAGCGCGGAAGCCGGCGCCGGCTCGCTCAAGATGCGTTATCGCGATTCATCGCGGTCCACCCTGCCCTGTTTCTTGTTATGCAGACTGGATAGCAAGCTGCGCCCGGCGTTTCAAGCAGCCGACATCGTCTTGCCTCGATGCGAAAGCAACAGCCGCCTCACCTCGTCGGCAGGTATCGCGGGGCTGAACAGAAAGCCCTGCATCTCGGTGCAGCCGAGAATGCGGAGCAGATCGCGCTGCTGCTCGGTTTCGACGCCTTCGGCGGTCGTCGTCATATTGCTGGCGGCCGCGATGTTCACCACCGCCTGGACGATGGAGGAGGATGCGCCGGGGCCGTTGATCTCCTTGATGAAGGAACGGTCGATCTTGATCTTGTCGAACGGGAAGCGCTGCAGATAGCTCAGCGAGGAATAGCCGGTGCCGAAATCGTCCAGCGCGATCCGGACACCCAGCTCGCGCAGCTGATGCAGCATGTCGAGCGCCACGTCGTCATCGCGTATCAGCACGGCTTCGGTGATCTCGAGTTCCAGCCGGCTGGCCGCAAAGCCGCTGGCCGCGAGCGCCGCCGCTACGTTCAACGCCAGCGACTGGCTCCTGAACTGCACCGGCGAAACGTTGACCGCGACACGAACGTGATCCGGCCAGGTGGCGGCCTCGGTGCAGGCAGTGTTGAGCACCCACAGGCCGAGTTCGTTGATGAGCCCGCTGTCTTCCGCGACCGGGATGAATTCCGCCGGCGAAATCATGCCGCGCTCGGGATGCCGCCACCGCAGCAGCGCCTCGCAGGATGAGACCTTGCCGTCCTCGAGATTGACGACCGGCTGATAGTGGGCCTCAAAGCCGCCGTCGCTGATCGCCTGCCGCAGTTCGAGTTCGAGACTCCGCCTTGCCTTGGCACGATGTTCCATACCGGCCTCGAAGAAGCGATAGGTTCGCCGGCCGTCGCCCTTGGCGCCGTAAAGCGCGAGGTCGGCGTTCTTCAGCAACTGGTCGAGGTCGACGCCATCGCCGGGCGCCAGCGCAATCCCGATGCTGGCGTCGGTGGTGATCAGATGCCCCATGCATTCTAACGGCTGCCGGATCGCCGCATGGATTCGATCGACCAGCGCGGTGGTTTCCGACGGCTCCTTGATGGCGGTCTGAATGACCGCGAATTCGTCACCGCCGAGTCGCGCCGCTGCGTCGGTTTTCCCGAGGCAATCGCG
>CADEDX010000616.1 GCA_902826195.1 uncultured Bradyrhizobium sp.
TCCCTGATGGCCCCGACCGATTCCTGCGTGGCGGCCTGGATGCCCGAGATCTGCTGACCAATCTCGCCGGTGGCTTTCGCGGTCTGTTCGGCCAGCGCCTTCACCTCGGAGGCGACCACCGCGAAGCCACGACCGGCCTCACCGGCACGGGCAGCCTCGATGGTGGCATTCAGCGCCAGCAGATTGGTTTGCCCGGCGATGGTGTTGATGAGTTCGACCACGTCGCCGATACGCGATGCCGCCTTAGAAAGTTCGGCGACACGATCGTTGGTCTTGCGCGCCTGATCGACCGCTTCGTTGGCCATCCGTGCGGATTCCTGCACCTGCCGGCTGATCTCGTTGACCGACGAGGACAGCTCCTCGGTGGCGGAGGCAACCGACTGCACGTTGGTGGACGCTTCTTCCGAAGCGGCCGCGACCATCGTGGTCAGTTCCTGCGACCGTTCGGCGGTCGCGGTCAGCGTCGAGGCGGAAGCCTCCAGTTCGGTCGAAGCCGAGGACACGGTTTCGACGATCTCGCCGACGGCGGCTTCGAAGCTGTCCGCCAGCTTGATCATGTCGGCCTTGCGCTGCCGGGCCGCGATCTGATCCTGCTCGGCCTTGGCTTCCGCTTCCGCGCGGGCCTTCTGCTCAGCCTTGACCTTGAAGGTCTCGACCGCCTGCGCCATGTCGCCGACCTCGTCGCCGCGGCCGAGACCGGGCAGAACGACCTCGAAATTGCCGTCCGCCAGCTCCCGCATGCCGGCGCACAGACCGATCACGGGCTTGGAGATCGCGCGTCCGATCAGCCAGGCCAGTGCGATGCCCAGAATCATGCTGCTGATCGCGATGATCAGGATCAGGCCTTCGGTCGAGTTGATCAACTCCTCGGTCTCATGCTCGATCTTGGCTTCCTCGGCGATGCCCGATTCCTTGATGCTCTCTGCGGCGGCGGCGATCGCCTGGGCTTCCTTGGCCATCTCGCCATTGGCAAGCACCTCGATCTCGTGGGCGTCGTGGGCCGCCTTATGGTAGGCTTCCGTGTATTTTTCGATATTGGCGTTGACGTCGACGAACACCTTGCGGACATCGTCGCTGAGGACCCCCGCGCCGAACGCAGTCATTGACGTCTTCAGCGCCGCCAGCGCCTTTTCGGCGCCCTGGGCCGAGCTCTCGTCATGGCGGCCGAGCAGCTTGTTGACGTTCAGCCGCGCCAGCAGCAACTGCTTCAGCGCTTCCCCGGCCATGATCATGCTGTTCGAGTTGCCGGCCTTGGCCGCCGCCATGGTCTGCAGTTCCTCAATCTCGGCGCGCGACTTCGTGCCCAGCGGATCGAGAACTTCCTTGGTCAGCTTGTTCTGTTCCTTCTTCAGCGCCACCAGCTTGTCGAAGCTCTTGGTGTATTTGTCGAACTGAGCGTCAATTTCGGCAATCTTGGCGCGTCGCTCGGGATTCTTGATTTCATCGAGCCCCTGCTTGATGTTCTTGGCGAGAATTTCCTGCATCCTGCGGGCTTCGGGGATGAGATTTTCGTCCCCTGAGATCGAGAACTCGCGTACGAACCGGCGGAACGCCACGAATCCGCGATCGACGTTGCGGGCGATACTGACCACCTTGACGCGCTGGTTGAAGGCGCCGAATCCATCGGAGACCTTGCCGAAGCCGCGATAAGACAGCACCGAGAGCGTGGCCAGCAACGCCAGCACGACCGCAAACCCGATCATGATCTTGGTGTTGATCCGGCGGTTGGTGAAGAAGCCGAACAGCCCGGACGACGTGCCGACGGCAGATGATGAAGCACTGTTCACGTTAATATTCCTTGGTTTTGGGATTTCAAAATCAGGAGGCATCGATGACGAAGCGACGGTTTCGCTTCTGCAATGGACGCGCGTTGCCCGGGAACAACGCCGCGAATTTCTTGATTTGCTCGACGGAAGCCTCGACCGGCTCCTTGTGCACCGTCCAGGTCAGGCCCTCCGAACAGGGAGGCGTTGTCAACGACCCCATGTAACGGAAGTAGCCGCCGCTTTTCGGCAGGATGGCCGCGAGATCGATCGAGCCGGCCGCTTTCACTTCCGGGCCTTCCTTGGCAGGCATCTGTTCGAAGAAGGTCTTCAGCGCCGCGTTCGCCGCGCCGGGCCGGATGAACACGCCGGTCACCGCCAGCGTGCCCGCGCTGGACTTGTGGACGAAATGGCATTCGAGATCGAAGCCCTTCCCATCCAGCAGATGTTCGCTCGGATGATGCAGATGAAACTGCAGCAACTCGTAACGCGTGCCGGCAATGACGCAGGCGCTGCCGGGATCGGCGTTGAACTGGATGGTGTGGCCATTGTTGACCAGCCGGAGCGGCAACGGCTTGTAGCTATAATCGACCGAGCCGACATCGCCCTTGATGCCGTTGCTCAGATCGATCGGTGTCTGCTCGAGGCCGAGCTGGCACATCCTGAAGTCGGACTGCAGCTCTCCCCATTTCGCCGGGTTGCCGTCACCTTCATAGCTCCAGTGCGGCGTTGCCGCCCCGCCATGCGCCGGCTTCTCGGAGGCGAGAGCCACTCCGGCCTTGAAGCAGCAGGCGCACGCCACTGCACCGCGAAGCAACATTCGGCGATCGATCGACATTTTCGGGTCTCCAGGTTCTTGGTGTCTTGAGATTGGCGTTCATTTGCCGGAGCGGCGGGGGCGCCCGTGGAGCGATTCTCGAAGATTTCGCTCTTCTGATCTGACGCGGCCGTTAATTTCGTCGCCCGTATGAATACTGGGATTGACCGTATTCATATGTTCGACGCCATTTGCCGTGCGATCTGAAGCTGCTGCTCGATGATGCTGATCTGGGATTCGAGATTTTGCCTTCGCGGCGCATCAGATATTTCCCTCATCAGGACACGCGCCTGCTGCGCGGCCAGGTCGAGCAACAGGATGGAGCGATCAACTTTTACCTTCACGGTCGCGAGTTCGCCGGAATCGGCAGAATCAGCGGCGTCGGGCACGGCGTCCGCGGTCTCGAGCAAGTGCGATCGCGCTGCGTCGCGACGATAACGCGCCTTCCGAATACTGATTACTTCTGACATTGGTTGTGCCGTCGATCTCACGCTGCGCTTCAATGGGAAGCGTTCGACGTCAGACTAGATTAATCATGTTAGCGGCGCCTTAGACCAACAGGTGTCACGACGCTCGTATCCCGCCACTTGCGACCGCCAACCGATCGGAAATCGGCAAATGCCAGCGCTGCTGCGCCAAAGCGTCACCGTAAAACTACGGCGTTAAGGTCGCAGAGGTTGGAATTCGACCGATGAAGTGTATGCATCATACAATTCCTTCTTTCGGCGTCCGCATGATCGCGATCCAGCAACGAAACAATCCGCTGAGCAACTACCCGGTTATGGATTCGAGCGATCCGGACTTGGTCCGCGATCGGCTGTTTGGCTTTTACAGGGCGACCCATTTCGACGTCGCGCGTCAAAAGAACGAGTTTGCCGTGCGCGCAAACCATCTGCAGATCGGCGATCTCGGGCTTTCCTATTGCAACTATGCGACCGATGTCACGGTGGGATTCGGCGAGGACACGCTCGTCCGGCAAATATTCAATATACAGGGCGAGGGCCAATATACGGCCGGCGGAAGATCGGCAGAAATTGCGGGCGGCAAGTGGACACCCGTGTTGCCGGCGTCGACACCCCTGAGGCTCGACTTCAAGTCCCATTATTGCCAGTTCGTGCTCCGTATCGAATTGAGCGCGCTGCTGCGCAACCTCGGCATCCTGATCGGGCAGCCGGTGAACCGCGAGCTGGCTTTCGACCAGACCGAGGCCCGAAATCCGGCCATGGCAGCACTGCGGCGACGGGTTTTCGACTTTGCGAACGACTTCAATGCGCGTGGGGCGTTCTTCTCTGATCTAGCCGCGGCCGAAGTCGAGCGGATGGTGATCATGAAGTTTCTGATGTGCCACCGCCACAACTATACCGACTTGCTGCTGCGGGAGCCGCTGCCGGCCGGTTCGTCCGCGGTCAGGAAGGTGGAGGAGTTCATCGCCGCCAACTGGGACAAGCCGCTCGACGTCGAGGAGATGTCTGCTCTGGCAGGGGACAGCGCCAGGAGTCTGTTCAAGCAGTTGA
>CADEDX010000617.1 GCA_902826195.1 uncultured Bradyrhizobium sp.
TTGCCTTTAACGGCGACGTTGACGCTTTAAGGCTCCGGCGCTGGGACGACCATGGATAGTTTGGCTGCGCCGGATGTACGCGCGCCCTCTGTTCGTGGTCGTTGGCATTTTCAGGGCATTTTTAAGCGCACTTTGACCTCGCGCAGAGTATTTGGCGGCCGATGATGCGGCTCGCGAGAAGGCCACGGGTCGATTTGAACTCCCGTTTTCACGACCCTCTCTCCTCATTGTCGAAGCTCGCCTTGGCAGGGTGGCTGGCTGCGGATATACGCTGGCGACCATGAATGACGCCATCAAACCGAGCCCCGAAATCCCGTCGCAGACCGGTTTGCCTGAGCTTTCGGTGGTTGTGCCGACCTTCAATGAGCGCGACAACGTCACTGTGCTGTACCGGAGGCTGGAAGCCACGCTGTCAGGCATCGCCTGGGAGGTGGTCTTTGTCGACGACAATTCCCCCGATGGAACCTGGGAAGTGGTGCGCGGGCTGGCGCGCAAGGATTCACGGGTGCGCTGCATCCGCCGGATCGGGCGCCGTGGGCTGTCGGGCGCATGCATCGAGGGCATTCTGGCTTCGAGCGGGCCCTATGCGGCCGTCATCGACGCCGATCTGCAGCATGATGAAACGCAACTGCCGAAAATGGTCGCGCTGCTGAAGAGCGGCGAGGCGGAGCTCGTGGTCGGCAGCCGTTATATCGAAGGCGGCAGCGCCGACAGTTTCAACAAGCAACGGGCAGGGGCCAGCCAGCTTGCGACCGAGGTCGCCAGGCGCGCTTTGAAGGTCGATGTCGCCGATCCCATGAGCGGCTTCTTCATGATCCGCCGCGATCGCTTCGAGGAACTGGCGCCACAGCTCTCGACCCAGGGCTTCAAGATCCTGCTCGACGTCATCGCGAGCGCGCAGGGCAAGCTGCGCACCGTCGAAATTCCCTACACCTTCGGTTCGCGCCAGCACGGCGAGAGCAAGCTGGATTCGATGGTGGCGCTGGATTTCCTCGGCCTCGTGCTGGCCAAGCTGACCAATGACGTGGTGTCGTTGCGTTTCCTTCTGTTCGCGATGGTCGGGGGCACCGGCCTTGTCGTGCATCTGGTGGTGCTGTTCATCGCACATGAAATCTTGCAGGAGCCGTTTGCGGAGGCGCAGGCAGCCGGCGCGCTGATCGCCATGACCAGCAACTTCATCCTGAACAACTTTCTTACCTATCGCGACCAGCGGCTGAAGGGATTTGCGATCCTGCGCGGCCTGCTGCTGTTCTATCTCGTCTGCGGCGTCGGACTGCTCGCCAATGTCGGCGTCGCGTTCGCGGTGTTCGATCAGGAGCCGATCTGGTGGCTCGCCGGACTTGCGGGTGCGCTGATGGGCGTGGTCTGGAACTACGCGATGTCCGGACTGTTCGTCTGGCGCAAGCGATGATCGGAATTCCCGAAGTGGACAGCCGGTTCGCGTGAAGAGTGATCGGATGATGTGTGCGGCTCACGCTCCGCTGTCATCGCCCGGCTTGACCGGGCGACCCAGTACGCCGCGGCCTTTCGCCTCAATCGCCGGCTTCCCGGCGTACTGGATCCCCACCTTCGCGGGGATAACGTATAGCGACTGGGCCCCAAAATGAGTCTAAATGAGGCGCGGGTCGCGCTCAATACGGGGCTGGTAATCCTCGGGCTCGTCGCGCTGCGTCTGGTCGCTGCGGCGTTCACGCCGATCACCTTCGACGAAGCCTACTACTGGATGTGGTCGAAGCATCTCGCCGGCGGCTACTACGACCATCCGCCGATGGTCGCGGTCGTGATCCGGCTTGGCACGCTGATCGCTGGCGATAGCGCGTTCGGCGTGCGGCTGTTTTCGATCCTGCTGGCGCTGCCGATGAGCTGGGCGATCTATCAGGCTGCCGCCATCCTTTTCGGCAGCCGGCGCGTCGCCGCCTCATCGGCGATTCTCCTCAACATCACGCTGATGGCCGCGGTCGGCACCATGATCGTCACGCCGGATGCGCCGCTCTTAGTGGCTTCCAGCTTTCTGCTGTTCGCGCTCGCCAAGGTGCTGCAAACCGGCAACGGCGCCTGGTGGCTGGCGGTCGGCGCTGCCGCCGGTTGCGCGCTGCTGTCGAAATACACCGCGATGTTCTTCGGGTTGGCGATCCTGATCTGGCTGGTCGCCGTTCCCGGTCTGCGGCATTGGCTGGGTTCGCCCTGGCTGTATCTCGGCGGTCTTGTCGCGTTGTTGCTGTTTGCCCCCGTCATTCTCTGGAACGCGGAGCACGGCTGGGTTTCCTTCATCAAGCAGATGGGGCGGGCGAGGATCGAGGATTTTCGCCCAGCCTATATCGCCGAATTGATTCCGACCCAGATTGCCTTCGCGACGCCTCTGGTGTGGATCCTCGGCTCGATGGGGCTTTACGCGCTGTATAAGCAGCGCGTCGGCGCACCGCCGGCGCGCGTGCTCGTCAACACGATGTTCTGGGTCATTGTCGCCTATTTCATCTGGCACTCGCTGCATGCGCGCGTCGAGGCCAACTGGTTTGCACCGATTTATCCCACGTTCGCCGTCGCCGCAGCGGTTGCCGCGCATCTGGTCGAATGGCGGCCGCGCTGGCAGCGTCTCGCCGACTTCTGCCGGCGCTGGGCAGCGCCGGGCGGTGTCGCGATGTTCGTGTTGCTGGTCGTGCAGGCCGATACCGGCGCGTTGTCGGGCTATCGCCGCGACGCCACGGTGCGCAGCGTCGGGGTCGGCTGGCGCGAAACGGCCGATGCTATCGAGGCGGTGCGGGCGCGTGTTGGCGCGACATGCGTCCTGGCGCCGGACTATGGCACCACGGCCTGGCTCGCCTTCTACCTGCCGAAAGGCACGTGCGTCGCGCAGCAAGGCCAGCGCATCCGCTGGGTCAACATGCCCGAACCTGACGCGGCGCAGCTCGCGGGCAAACTGTTGTACGTGTTTGAAGCCTGGCTCGGCGATGCGCCCTATATGGCGCATCGGTTTGCCCGCGTCGAACGGGCCGGCGAGGTGGATCGCAGGCGCGGCCCGCTGGTCATCGAGACTTATGCCCTCAATGTACTGGAAGGACCGAGGTATGAAGTGCTCGACCGTGCACCGCCGCCGGAACTGAGGTAGGCGCGGCCGTTTGCAGCTGCGTCCGTTTGCTGTTGTTACGGCCGGCGAGAACGAATTCGACCCATTTAAGCATTGATGCCTCAACTTGGCCCAATATGAGCCAGTCGGCGGCCGGATGTTCCAGTTTGCGGCGGAACTTTACGCCTTCATATGGTCTAAATTTCTCCTGAAGTTCCAAGTGGTTGCTGACTTTCTTGGTTCCGCCGCGTTTAATACGGATTTAACTAAAAGCCGCCTTAATGACGCTCTCTACCTCTGCGAGACGCTGTTGGGGACCTTCACCGGGCGCGGCATCAAACGGGGGAGTTGGTGGGTTTGTTATTCTGGACTTTGTGTAAATGAGTAAGCGTAAGCGTGCGTTCGGGCCTGCGGTGCGCAACCGCAGAAAGTCTTCCCGTAAAATCATTCCTCAATACTTCCTCGGCAGCTCTGCGGTTGCGGGCCTCGTGCTCGGCTGCGCCTGGACCGTTTACACCAACGTGTTTGGTGCCAGCGTTTACCCGACGACCGTGAACAGCGCCGCCTTCGAGGCGGCTGTAGTCAAGAACCCGGTCGTTGTCGCCCGTTCCGTGGAGCCGGCGTTCAATGAAGTATTCGCTTCGCTGGAGCAACGGTCGCTGGTGATGCCCGCGCCGCAGAACGTCGCGAATTCGCTGATGTTCAACGAACGGTTTGCAGCGTCGGCCCCGCAAGGTGAGATGCCGCGATCCGTTGCTTCCCGGCCTGCCGAAACGACGAAGCTGGCGGAAGCCTCGCCGCCGACCGAAGCGCCGAAGGCCGTCGCAACGGCGAAGTCAGTTGAAGCCGCGAAGCCGAAGGTTGCCGCGCCGGCGACCAAACTGGCCTTGAACGTTCCGGCCGCGGCGCCGAAGGAAGCCGAGGCCAAGGTTGCGGAGGACAAGACCAAGGCGTCCGGCTCTTCCATTCGCGACATGGCGCAGCGCGCCAAGGCCGCCGTGATGTCGATCGCCTCG
>CADEDX010000618.1 GCA_902826195.1 uncultured Bradyrhizobium sp.
CCAAAACTATTTCTGTCACGACGGATATGCATCAAGTTAAGTGCCGGATGCTCTATCCACTCGCACCAGAGTTCGCGGTGAGACCCCTCACGCCGACCCTCTCCCCGCAAGAGCGGGGCGAGGGAGAAGAAATCAAAACGGATTCGTGACGATGCCGCCGTCGACACGAAGCGCGGCGCCGTTGGTGGCGCTGGAGGCTTTCGAGCAGACGTAGCAGATCAGATTGGCGACCTCTTCCGGCTGGGCGTAGCGCTGCAGCAGCGACGCCGGGCGGCGTTCGGTGAAGGTGCGCTGGACGAGGTCGTCGACGGTGGTGCCGGCCGCCTCGGCGCGCGCGGCGAGACGAACCGGCGCCATCTCGACCCAGGTCGGACCGGGCATCACCGAATTCACCGTCACATTGGTGCCTTTGGTGGTCTCGGCTGCGCCGCGCGCGATGACGAGTTGCGCCGACTTCGAGAAGCCGTAATGCACCATCTCCTTCGGGATGTAGACGCCGGACTCGCTGGAGACGAACACGACGCGGCCCCAGTCCTTGGTGTCGAGCATCCGTTTCAGGTAGTGCCGCGTCAGCCGCACCCCGCTCATCACGTTGACCTCGAACATTTTCGTCCAGTCGGCATCCTCGATGTCGAAAAAGCCTTTTGGCTCGTAGATGCCGAGATTGTTGACGAGGATGTCGGCGTCGGGAAAATGCTTGACCAGCGCGGCGCAGCCGGCGGCATCGCTGAGATCGAGCACGGCGCCATGCACTTTTGCCGTCGGAGCGGCTTTCTGGACCTTTACAACGGCTTCCTCGACCGCGGCCTTGTTGCGCCCATTGACGATCACTTCCGCGCCCATCTGCGCCAACCCGATCGCGGTCGCGAGACCGATGCCACGCGTCGAGCCGGTGACCAACGCCGTTTTGCCCGTCAGGTCCATGTCCATGTTTTCCCCCTCCGATTTTCTGGTAACTTTTCTATTTGGCCGGCGGCACGATGAAAATGTTCCACGCCGTCGCCGGGCCGGGCATCCCTAAGAAGAATCGCCGCGTGGTCATCACCATGCGATCGGCATTTGCGGCATGGACTTTCATCCACGCCTCGCATTTCTCCAGCTTCCAGTCGCCGGTCTCGCAGATTCCGATGAAGCCCGATCGCTTTGCCTCGTCGAGCGAGGTCAGGCCTGACGACCATGGCTCGTCCGGGGTCAGCGGCGCCGGATGGTCGGGGCTGTAGAAGGTGACGGGCTGGCCGGTATCGGTATAGGCAGCGACCACCGGCCAATGCGAATTGAACCGAAACCGCCAGATTTCCGTCAGTTCGCGGGCGAGTTCGGATCGCGCCCGGTAGGTCGCGCCGGCGGTGCGTTTTTCGCTGAGTTCATAAGCGACGATTTTGGGCGATGCGGCCAACACGGCCAGCGTAATCACCAGCCAGCTCGCGGTCAGATTCAACAGCGCGACTTTTCGCACCCTTACGGCCGGAATAGCGATCAGCGCGAGCGGCGTCAGGAAGAACAGCGGGATGCCCCAGTCGGTCTTGATGTAGACATGGAACAGCACGGCGCCGAGCGGCGGCCCGATCGCGACCACCGCCTGGATGATCCAGACATTGAGCGCCTGCGACACATTCACGCCGGGATTGACGCCGCGCGCAACAGCCGGAAACGGCGCCAAACGGAACGGTCGCCACACCAGCGCGATCGCACCGAGCAGGACCGGTGCGGCGAGCAGCGCGAGATTGTGCAGGACATAGCCACGCGCGAGATCGTCGATCATGGTGCGATCGCTGAGCGAATAGGTATCGCCGGCATACGTGAGCGGGACAAAGTCGACCTGCTTCAGCCACATCACATGCGGCAGTATCGCCACGACCATCGTTGCAATCGCCACCCATGGGGCCGGCGAGCGCAGAAATTGCACGCGCTCGGGATGGATCAGCGCGGCCAGACCCACGGCGCCGATCATGGTCAGCACCCAGTATTTGGTCATCAGCGCGAGCGCGCCGGCCAGCCCGAGCCACACGCCGGACCTGATGCTGCGCTTCTCGAATGCGTCGAGATAGGCCAGCACGACCAGCGGCAGCGTGACGAGCTGCAGCAGGTCCGGATTGTATTTAAAACCCTTGAAGTTGAAGATCGGGTAGAGCGCCAGCATCACCACGACGAGGAACGCGCGGCGGCGGTCGACCACGCGCAGCGCCAACAGCCAGCAGATCACGAGGGCGCTGGCCAGCGTCGCCATCGCCAGCGCATAGCTCGACCAGTCCGTGACCGGAAACAGCCTGAACCAGACGCCGGCGACCCAGCCCGACAATGGGGGATGCTTGCCATAGCCGAGCAGGAACTTCTGGCCCCAGGCATAGGCCTCGGCGACGTCCATGTGGACGTCCTGCCCGGTCTTCAAGTTGACCAGGATCAGCGTCCACAGCGCAGCGTGGACCGCCGCAAAGCCGATGACCAGCGACAGGCCGGCTTTGGGATCGCTAGCGACGGCAGCCAGCCACGCCGCCAGCCTATGAACGGAGGGGAAGCGCTTCTGGCGCGCAGCTGCGGGTAAGGCTGAGGTGCTCGGCATGGCCCCGTGCGTAGCGTGTTTCAGACAAAAGTGGAATCGACTTGTCGTGAAGAATCCCCCTTGAAATTCAGCAATATGGTTGCCGTCCGGGGGGCGCGAATGCTATCCCGCGCTCCATGACCACAGTCCCCATTTCCAACATCCGCAACTTCTCCATCGTCGCCCATATCGACCATGGCAAATCGACGCTGGCCGACCGCCTGATCCAGATGACGGGAGGCCTGACGGACCGTGAAATGGCGGGCAAGGAGCAGGTGCTCGATTCCATGGATATCGAGCGCGAGCGGGGCATCACCATCAAGGCGCAGACGGTGCGGCTGAATTACCGCGCCAAGGACGGCAAGGACTACATCTTCAACCTGATGGACACGCCCGGCCATGTCGACTTCGCCTACGAAGTCTCGCGGTCGCTGGCAGCCTGCGAGGGATCGCTCCTGGTGGTCGACGCCAGCCAGGGCGTCGAGGCGCAGACGCTCGCCAACGTCTATCAGGCGCTCGACAACAACCATGAGATCGTGCCTGTCCTCAACAAGGTCGACCTGCCCGCGGCCGAGCCCGACAAGGTCAAACAGCAGATTGAAGACGTGATCGGCATCGATGCGTCGGACGCGGTGATGATCTCGGCTAAGACCGGCCTCGGCGTGCCCGACGTGCTGGAAGCGATCGTCACCCGCCTGCCGCCGCCGAAGGGCGACCGCGACGCGACGCTGAAGGCGCTGCTGGTCGACAGCTGGTACGACGTCTATCTCGGCGTCGTCGTGCTGATCCGCGTGGTCGACGGCATCATGAAGAAGGGCAGCCGCATCCGCATGATGGGCACCAACGCGGCCTATGACGTCGAGCGCGTCGGCTTCTTCACGCCGAAGATGGAGCAGGTCGACGAACTTGGCCCCGGCGAGATCGGCTTCATCACCGCGGCGATCAAGGAAGTCGCCGACACGCGCGTCGGCGACACCATCACCGATGATCGCAAACCGATCAGCGAGATGCTGCCGGGCTTCAAGCCGGCGATCCCGGTGGTGTTCTGCGGCCTGTTCCCGGCCGACGCCAACGATTTCGAGACGCTGCGCGGGGCGATGGGCAAGCTACGTCTGAACGATGCGAGTTTTTCCTACGAGATGGAGACGTCAGCCGCGCTCGGCTTCGGCTTCCGCTGCGGCTTCCTCGGCCTGCTGCATCTGGAAATCATCCAGGAGCGGCTGTCGCGCGAGTTCGATCTCAATCTGATCGCGACGGCGCCGAGCGTGATCTACAAGATGCACCTGACCGACGGCCAGGAGATCTCGATCCACAATCCCGTCGACATGCCCGACGTCGTGAAGATCGCCGACATCGAGGAGCCGTGGATCGAAGCCACGATCCTCACCCCCGACGAATATCTCGGCAGCGTGCTGAAGCTGTGCCAGGACCGCCGCGGCGCGCAAAAGGAGCTCACGTACGTCGGCTCGCGCGCGATGGTGAAATACGATCTGCCGCTCAACGAGGTGGTGTTCGATTTCTACGACCGGCTGAAATCGGT
>CADEDX010000619.1 GCA_902826195.1 uncultured Bradyrhizobium sp.
GGCCGCCTGCGACGCGGCGGAGGAGGCCGCCAAAAAGCGTCCGTCGAACAATTCGATCAGCGACCTGACCGCTGTGATGAAGGTCGCGCGGTGCAAGTAGGCTTTTGTGTTCTCCCGCCACTTGAGAGCGGGACGCCGGTGAGCGTCCCGCTCTCAAGTGCTAGGTCGCCTTTGCAGGTGGGACCTCGCGCATCCAGCCAAGAATGGTATCGAGTCTGGCGACCACATCGCCGGTCTCCAGGATCCGCTGCATCTTGTCGATTCCGACTTCCATGATCTGGACCACGACATCCGCGAGCACGCCCGGCTCGCGCGCATAGCGGCGCAGCGATTGCGGCGGCGCCGAATGAGCGAAGCTTTCGTACGTCTCGAAATCTCACGCGCGCGGATGAAGGCTTCCGGATCAAGGGCTTGCGTCTCGCCGATCGTTGCGACTTCGGCCGACAGGAAGTCGCCATCGACCGGCCGCACGATCGCAGTTCGGTCGGAGCAGGAAACCTTGACGCGCATATTGCCTTGCCCCGTCTCCACGCAGCTGATGATTCCGGCGATCACGCCGACGGAGTGCAGCGCGTCGAAGCCCGGATCGTCGTCTTCCGGCCGCTTCTGGGTGACCACCAGGAGCCGTCCATCGCTGCCTGCGGCGTGCTCGATCGCGTTCCGTGTTTTCTCGCGCCCGACGAAGATCGGCGTGATCAGTTGCGGAAAGAATACGACGTCTCGCATCGGCGCGATCGGAATGACGGTGTTGGCGCCGGGCAATCGCGCGGATGTCTTGTCGGGCGGAGCCGCCATGGGCGAGCTCGACTGAATGGTGGCCGACAACACGTTCCAGTCGTGAAAGCCCAGGGTCTTGGCAACCAGTTCCAGGCTCTCGCTGTGGCTGACGGAGATCGATTTCACTTTGAGTGCATCGCGCAGTGTCTGCGCCATGGCCTTCGCATCGCGGAAATCGCGCATGGGATAACCTCTGCTTCAAGCGAACGAGAATTGGTCAGATGCTTGCGTTGCTGACTCGTTCGCCGGTGCAAAGGAGGCCGGGAGCGGTTGATACATTCACCATACCCAAAGGGTGCAAGCAGCAGGTTGTATCTACCTGACTAGAAATATGCACACCAACCACGAGGCTGTCAACGCGTCGCCAGTTCGTTGCGCGTAATCGGGGAGCGCTACTTCCCCGCCTTCACGAACTCCAGAATCTCGTCGGTGAGGCGCGAACCCGCCGCGTTGATCGCATACACCTCCGACATGTGGCTGTGCTGCGGCACCATGGCCGCCCGCGCGCAGCCGTTCGGTCCCTTGCAGGTGGCCTGCTTCAACAGGTTGAACTGTTCGACGAAACGCGGCGGATCGAGTTCGGCGGCGGCGATCATCAGCGGAATTTTCGTTGCGAGCAGACCCTGCAGTGAGGACCGCTCGGCATAGCGTGAGGAGTCGGAGCCGAAATAGGCGATCTCGGGATCACCGAGCGGCGATGCGTTCAGGTCGTAGATACCGGATACCATCACCGCGCCGGCGAGGCCGCCGTCCTTTACCTTGTAGAATTCAGGATGCGACACGTAGTTGGCGACATGAACGGCGCCCGCCGAATGGCCCATCAGATAGATGCGCGCGGGATTGCCGCCGCGTTCGCCGATCTTGCCCGCGACCCATGCCACGACGGCGGCGAGATCCTCGGCGCCCGCCGGGTAGGGCGATTGCGGCGCAAGGCGGTAGGTGGCGTTGACGCCGACAAAACCGTTGTGGACCGCCCAAAGCATGACGTTGTCGTAGAACGGGCTGGTCGGGTTCGTTCGCTTGTTGCCGCCGATAAAGGCGCCGCCATGGATGAAGATCAGCACCGGCCGGCGCGATGACGCCGTCTCCGGCGTGAAGACGTCGAGCAGATGGCGATCGGCCGGGCCGAATTTGACCTCGCGCTCGACCTTCATCCCCTCATACGGTTCCTTCACCTGCAGCGGCGCGAACAGCGCGGCGGTCTTGGCGGGATCGACGACACGGCCGATTTCCAGCAGCTTCCAGGCCAAGTCCTCCGACATCGGGGGCTCGTGTGCCGAAGCCGCGCCGGCAAGGACAGCCGCCACCGCGGCCAGCGCCGTTCTCAAGAGTGTCATGCCCCAGGCTCCTTCGTTCTTGCGCATTTAGGCCCAGCATGGCCGATTGCGGGGCTAATTTGTAACCTATTTCGCCGCATTATACCGGCCCCTTTACTGTTTACGTAAGTCGTAAATTCTGCTAGTCTCCCGGCAATGATCGTGAGCTATCGCGATAAGCGCACCGAGCGGTTTGCTTCCGGTCAGCGGGTCAAGGAATTCTCCGGGTTTGCGCGGCAGGCCGAGATGCGTCTTGATCGACTGGATGCCGCGACGAGCCTCGCCGATCTGGCAGGGTTGCCGGGCAATCGCCTGGAAGCGCTCAAAGGCGATCGTGCCGGACAGTTTTCGATTCGGATAAACGACCAATGGCGTATCTGCTTCGCATGGCCCGACGGGATGCCCGGGCCTGTCGAGGTAGAGATCGTCGATTATCACTGAGGGAAGACCATCGTGCCCCGTACACCCATTCATCCCGGCGAGCATCTTGCCGAAGAGTTGCGCGAGCTTGGCTTGAGCGCAGCGGAGCTTTCGCGTCAGATCGACGTGCCGGTGAATCGGATCACCGGGATCATTCACGGTCAGCGCGGCATCACGGCCGATACGGCGCTGCGTCTCGGGCACTGGTTCGGCACCAGTCCGGAATTCTGGATGAACCTGCAGCAGAATTACGAGTTGCGTCTCGCTGAAAATCAGGTCGGGGCGAAGATCGCGTTGCTGCCGCGTCGCGCCAATCGTCCGGCCTCTCGAAAGCTTGGAAAAACAGCATGAGCCGTCGCGTCAAAAAACCTCTCCGCCCGGCGGGCGATCGCCCCAAGGGCGCGCGCCCCTATCGGGGTTCGGCGGCCGAACGGCCGAAGTCTTATCGTCCGGGCGGCAAGCCGCCGGCGCGGTTTCCGGCTGCGCCGCCGCGTGCGGCAAAGCCGTTCGCGCCTGAGCCGGAGAAGGTAGCGCCCGAGCCGCCGCCGCTGCCGACCAAGGTTCAGACCGTCGTCGTCACCGCCGACGAGAACAACATGCGTGTCGACCGCTTTCTGGAGGCGCGCTTTCCCGGGCTGTCGTTCTCCCATATCCAGCGCATCGTCCGCAAAGGTGAACTGCGCGTCAACGGCAAGCGCGCCGACTCCAAGGACCGGCTGGAAGAGGGGCAGAGCGTCCGCATCCCGCCGCTCAAGCTCGATACGCCGAAGGGCGGCGGTCAGCTCTCGGAAGCTGCGACCAAGACGCTGCAGGCGCTCAGGGACATGATCCTGTTCGAGGATGCCGACGTCATGGTGCTGAACAAGCCGGTCGGCCTCGCCGTGCAGGGCGGCTCCGGCATCACGCGAAACGTCGACGACATGCTGGAAGTGATGCGCGACGCCAAGGGGCAGAAGCCGCGGCTGGTGCACCGGCTCGACCGGGAAACCTCGGGCTGTCTGTTGATCGCAAAAACCCGCTTTGCCGCCACGGCATTGACCGGCTCGTTCCGCCACCGTTCGGCGCGCAAGATCTACTGGGCACTGGTAGCCGGTGTGCCGAAACCGAAGCAGGGCCGCATCTCGACCTACCTCGCCAAGGAGGAGAGCGAGGACGACAGCATCATGCGGGTGGCCAAACATGGCGACGAGGGTGCGAGCCACGCGGTGACCTACTATGCCGTGGTCGAGACCTCCGCGCAAAAGCTCGCCTGGGTCTCGCTAAAGCCGGTCACCGGGCGAACCCACCAACTGCGCGCCCATATGGCCCATATCGACCATGCCATCATTGGCGATCCCAAATATTTCAACAAGGAGAACTGGGAACTGCCGGGGGGTCTGCAGAACCGCCTCCATCTACTGGCGCGCCGGATCGTGATCCCGCATCCGCGCGGCGGCGTGATCGATGTCAGCGCGCCGCTGCCGCCGCACATGCTGCAGTCCTGGTATCTGCTGGGACTCGAGCACGACCGGTTCGATCCGATCGAGAACGCGCCGAAGGAATGAATTCGGGCGCG
>CADEDX010000620.1 GCA_902826195.1 uncultured Bradyrhizobium sp.
ATGATGTACATCCGCGTCTATGACGGACGAATTTTTCAATTGATCAATGAGGCTCCGGCATTGATGGAAGAGGACACGTACGCCAACCGCTTCAAATACCATCTCGGCGGCCCTTCCCGCCCGATCGATCTGTCGATGTTTCCGGAGAAGGCTGCCGATGCCCCCGCGAGCCGGGTGTTGCGCGACGGCGTACGGGAGATGCCGACGATAAGCCTCGACAGGACCCTGCCGGGAATGCCTCGACCTCAGTCCCGTGAAGCGGGACGGTAGTTGACTTCCAAGGCCCGCGTGACCGATCGGCCGTGCAAATAGGATTGACCAATATATCGCCCGATGGCGATCCGTTCGGCCCCGACGAGTGCGTTGCCAATTCGCGGCAGACGCGCAACAGAAGGCGCCAGTCATCTTACGCCTATGAAAGGTTCTGCCCCATGATCAAGCTCTATTGGTCGCCGCGCTCGCGCTCCTTCTCCACGATCTGGCTGCTGGAAGAAACCGGCCTGCCCTACGAGCGCGTGCTGACCGACATCTCGACCGGCGCGCAGAAGACGCCGGAATATCTGGCGATCAACCCGATGGGCAAGGTGCCGGGGCTGCAGGACGGCGACGCCGCGCTGGGCGAGGCGGCGGCAATCTGCGCGTACATTGCGGACCGCTATCCGGAAACGAAGCTCGCGCCCGCTACGACCGATCCGCTGCGGGCAAAATATCTGCAGTGGCTGTTCTTTTCGCCGAGCTGCATCGAGCCGGCGATCATCCAGATATTCACAAAACTCGAAGTCCCGGCGAGCACGGCAGCGTGGGGCAGCGCCGACCAGACGTTCGACGTGCTGGACGCCGCCTTGCAGAAGGGACCGTGGATCCTCGGCGACAAGTTTTCGGCCGCCGACATCATGCTCGGCTCCGGGCTGAACTTTGCGGTGCGGGCGTTCAAGATGGTGGCGCCGCGGCCGTCTTTCGACGCCTATATCGACCGTTGCGTGGCGCGGCCGGCGTTCCAGCGCGCGGAAAAGATCGCGGCGGGGTGATGCAGACTCAAAATCAAAATCTGCAAAACAGCCCCATGCACAGTAGCCAAGTGCTAGGAATCGCTCAGGTAACGACGCGCGGATCAACGTCCCCAGCGTAGTCGACCCCGTCGATGCCGAATCCGAACAAGCGCAGGAACTGGCTCTTGTATTCCCCGAGGTCGGCCAACTCGCCGAGTGTCTCGGTCGTGAGCAACGGCCATCGCCGCATCACCTCTGTCTGAACTTTTGGCGACAGCTCCCAGTCGTCGACGCGGATGCGTTTGGCGTCATCGAGTTCGACATCCTTGCCAAGGCGGGTGCGGAACAGGCGATCGATCTGTTCGATGCAGCCCTCGTGGAGCCCGAGCTGCTCCATGACCTTGAACAGCACCGTCCCGTAGAGCGGCACCACCGGGATGGCCGAGCTCGCCTGCGTGACCACGGCCTTCAGCGCCACCACGCGGGCGGCGTCCTCGCCGAGCCGGCCGCGGATCGCTTCCGCCTTGCGGTCGAGATCGACCTTGGCGCGGCCCAGCGTGCCGTTCCAGTAGATCGGCCAAGTCAGTTCGCTGCCGATATAGGTGTAGTTGAGCGTCCGGAAGCCCGGCGCCAGCACGCCGGCATCGGCAAGCTGGTCGATCCAGCGCTGCCAGTCTTCGCCGCCCATCACCGCCACCGTGGCGGCGGCTTCGTCCTCGCTCGCCGGCGCGATGGTGGTCTGGTAGACTTCGCCGGTCTCGGTGTTGAGGGTCTTGATGTCGACGGGCGCGCCGAGCGGCTTGATCGCCGAGCGCCAGGTTTTTCCGGTGATCGGATCGGTGCGGACCGGCGCGGCCATGCTGTAGACCAGCATGTCGAGCTGGCCGAACTTTTCGCGCACGCGCTCGATGAAGGTCTTCTTCAGCTCGTCGGAGAAGCCGTCGCCCTCCAGCGTGACGGGCGCGCGGCCGATCTTGCCGGCCTCGATTTCGAAGGCGCGGTTGTTGTACCAGCCGGCGCTGCCGCTCCTGGTCGCGGAAGGCTCGCGCTCCATCGAGACGCCGATGGTGTCCGCGCCGCCGGCAAAGGTTGCGACGATGCGGCTGGCGAGGCCGTAGCCGGTCGAGCAGCCCACCACGGCGACGCGCTTGGGGCATTCCGCAATGGCGCCCTTGCCGACAACATAGGCGATCTGCTCGCGCACATTCGCGGCGCAGCCGGCAGGATGTGCGGTCGTGCAGATGAAGCCTCGCACGCGCGGTTCGATAATCATGCCCACCCCGTTTTGGATTGTTGAAAGGTCACCATCCGCCCGCCTGCCGATATCCAGCGCAGGCGGCCGTGGCTAAACGAATCAGGCATCCATCCGCCTGAACACCAGCGTGGCGTTGGTGCCGCCGAAGCCGAACGAGTTCGACAGCACGGTGGCGAGCCTGGCGTTGTCGATGCGCTTGCGCACGATTGGCATGTCGGCGAACACGGGATCGAGTTCGGTGATATGCGCGCTCTCGCAGATGAAGCCGTTGTTCATCATCAGCAGCGAATAGATCGCTTCCTGCACGCCGGTGGCGCCGAGCGAGTGGCCGGTCAGCGCTTTCGTCGCCGAAATAGGCGGGCACTTTTCGCCGGTGCCGAACACCGTTCGGATCGCCTCGATCTCCGGCGGATCGCCGGCCGGCGTCTAGTTCGCGTGCGGGTTGATGTAGTCGATCGGGGTATTGACGGTCGACATTGCCATGCGCATGCAGCGCTCGGCGCCCTCGCCCGACGGCGCGACCATGTCGTAACCGTCAGACGTCGCGCCGTAGCCGACGACTTCGGCGTAGATGCGCGCGCCGCGCGCCTTGGCGTGTTCGAGTTCTTCCAGCACCAGCACGCCGGCGCCGCCGGCAATGACAAAGCCGTCGCGGTTGAGGTCGTAGGGGCGCGAAGCGGTGGCCGGTGTTTCGTTGTACTTCGAAGACATCGCGCCCATCGCGTCGAACAGCACCGACAGCGTCCAGTCGAGTTCCTCGCAGCCGCCTGCGAAGATGATATCCTGCTTGCCGTACTGGATCGTCTCATAGGCATTGCCGATGCAATGGTTTGAGGTCGCGCAGGCCGACGAGATTGAATAGTTCACGCC
This sequence comes from uncultured Bradyrhizobium sp., assembly GCA_902826195.1. GTDB lineage: Bacteria > Pseudomonadota > Alphaproteobacteria > Rhizobiales > Xanthobacteraceae > Bradyrhizobium. Next base: position 3,115 of record CADEDX010000620.1, read on the forward strand.
CTTGATCTTGAACCAGGTCGCGAGTGTGGCCGATGCCGTCGATGACATCGCCTTCGGCACTGCAAATGGCCCGACCCGCTTGGGCCCCTTGCTTCGCGTGATGTCGGCCGCTTCCACGATGGTGCGCGCGGACGGCCCGCCCGATCCCATGATGATGCCGGTGCGGACGTTCGAGACCTGTTCGGGCTCGAGCCCGGAGTCGCGGATCGCCTGCTCCATCGCGACGTGATTCCACGCCGCGCCCTCCGCCAGGAAGCGCATGGCGCGACGATCAATCACCTCTGCCGGATTGAGCGTGGGGGCGCCCTGCACCTGCGAACGGAAGCCGAGCTCCGCATGCTTTTCCGCGCGCGTGATGCCGGATTTCGCCTCGTGGAGGCTCGCAAGCACTTCCTGGGTGTTGTTTCCGATGGACGAGACAATCCCCATCCCCGTAATGACAACCCGCCTCATGATCGCCTCACCCTGCCGTTTCCGTTCGTCTGTGAAAATATGTTGTTGGCGCGATCGCGCCGCTCAGCCCGGCTCGGAGCCCTGCTTGAACAGCCCGACCTTCAAGTCCTTGGCGCGATAGATAATCTCGCCATCCATGGAAAGCCAGCCGTCGGCAACGCCAAGCACCAGCTTTGAACGCATCACGCGCTTCATGTCGATATTGTACACAACCTTGCTGGCGTTCGGCAGCACCTGGCCGGAGAACTTGAGCTCTCCGAGGCCAAGCGCACGGCCGCGCCCCTCGCCGCCGACCCAGCCGAGATAAAACCCAACCATTTGCCACATCGCATCCAGGCCGAGGCAGCCCGGCATGACCGGATCGCCCTTGAAATGGCAGGCGAAGAACCAGAGGTCCGGCTTCACATCGAGCTCGGCCCGAATCAGGCCTTTGCCGAACTCGCCGCCATTTTCGCGTATTTCGGTGATGCGGTCGAACATCAGCATC
>CADEDX010000621.1 GCA_902826195.1 uncultured Bradyrhizobium sp.
AAAGTGAATCATCAAGCCTTCGCCGTGGCGAGGGGGTTCTTCAGCAGACTGCTAGAGCGTTTTCCAGCGAAGTGGAAACCGGTTCGCGTAAAGAAAACGCGTCAAAACAAGTATCTATAGCCCCGTTCCGATTCAATCGGAACGGAAAAGGCTCTAGCGAAACGAGGCTGTAAAGAAGCGCCAGGGCATGGGCCGGTTTCAACCGATCACGCCGCCGCGCCCGACATCTGCTTGAGAACGTCGGCCTTTGGACCGTCCGCCACCAGCCGGCCCGAATCCAGCCAGAGAATCCGGTCGACCAACTGCAGCACCGGGGCTCGATGTGTCGCAACGATCAGCGTCCGGGCGCCGATGAAGTCCTTCATGTTTCGTACCAGGCGCATCTCGAGCATCGTATCCATCGCGGACGTCGGCTCATCCAGCAGCAGCACCCTTGGATTTGCGAGCAGCGTTCGGGCCAAGGCGACCGACTGACGCTCGCCGCCGGATAGCCGCTCGCCGCGCGGACCGACCCGCATGCCGAACCCCTCGGGGTGACCGGCGGCGAAATCGGCGACGCCGGTGAGCTGCATCAAGGCGTTGAAGTGCTTAGGATCGACCACATGCAGCCCGAGGACGAGATTCTTCATCAAGGTATCGTCAACGATACCTGTCGTCTGCCCCATATAGCCGAGCGCCTCGCGCAACGCGGCCGGGGCGTATTGCCGAACGTCAAAACCGTCCAGAAGGATCGATCCCTGGTCCGGCTCGGCCAGCCTCGCGATCAGGCGGAGCAGCGTGCTCTTGCCCGAGCCCGACCGGCCCACGATGGCGATGCGCTCACCGGGCTGGATCGTCGCCGAGATGTTGTCGATCTGCCGCGATCCCCTGGCTGAATAGGAGAACGAGATGCCGCTCAATCGAAGGGCACAATTTTGCGGCGCAGACAACGCGCCGCTGTCGTCTCCCGCGCTTTCGCTTTCGAACCGGGTCTCGTCCGCCAGCGACCGCAAAAGGGCGCGGCTTTGCGAGGCGCGGTGGAAGGAGCCGACCAGCAGGCCGATCGGCGCGATGATCCGACCCACCAGCAGCGAGCAGGTCAACAGGCCGCCGACCGTCATATTGCCGGCGGAAATCTCGTAAGCGCCGATGATCAGCACTACGGCGATCATCAGCTGCCCGATCGTGACATTGGCGTAGGCGGCAAGGCTTTGCCACAGCCGGCTGACGTGGGACGAGTAGGCAAATTCGTCGAAGATGTGCTCGAACCGGTTCAGCACCCGAAGCTCGGTGCGCGTGGACTTGATCATCTCCAGCACTTCGACCGTCTCGTTCAGGCGGTTCGACTGGATCTGGGTCAGCGCCATCGAGCGCTTTTGCTCCGCGTCGGAGCCGATGTTGGTCCAGTGATGCACCGCGATCAGCGCCGCGATGCCGGCCACCGGCGCGAGCACGACCGGCCCGCCGTTGAGCCATAACAGGATGAATACGATCAGCAGAAACGGCAGATCGATGGCGACGCCGGTGACGAGCTGAGGGATCAGCTGCGTCATCGCATCGAGATGCCGCAGCCTCAGCGAAATGGCGCCCGCGGAGCGCGGAGCCTCGGTCATTTTGGCCTCGAGCAGCTTGCGTATCGTGGAAGCCTGGATCGCGGCGCTGGCCGAACTCGCCAGCGAATCCTGAATCTTGAGCCGAACCCAACGGACCGCTATATCGGCCGACAAGGCCAGCACCACGCCGATTGAAATGGCCCAGAGGGTATCGAACGCCGAATGCGGAATGACGCGATCAAAGATCAGGCCGGAGTAGATCGGCAAGGCCAGCAGCATCAGGTTGGAGAACGCGGCGGCGACGAGAAGCTGGATCAGCATCCGCCTGTGCCGGGCGGTCATGAACGAGAGAATTCCCCGGACGGGATCGACATCGTCCAGCGAGGCCACGCCCGAGGCGAGCTCCGCCAGATTATCGGCCGGCACGGCGCCGCGCGGGCGCACCAGGAAGATGGTCCCGGCCTCTTCCCGGGCCAGCGCATCCTTGTCGATCGAGTAGCTTCTGCCGGAATGCAGCCCGGTGAAGTGGCGGCCTTGCCGCCCGATCAGCATGCGGCCCCTGCCGTCTTCGGTCAGCATGACCGCAGGCAGATCCTGGACGTCGAGCGAACTCGCCGATCGGTTCTCGAACACGACGTCGATCTCGTTTCGCGCGGCAAACGAGACCAGCGCTTCGGGACTGTCGATCTCGGTGGCGGCAGCCTGACGGGCCGGCTCCCCGCGCTGCAGCCGCCAGACCGATGCAATCTCGGTCAGCAGACGCGCCAGCCCTTCGGGAGGAGGCAATCGCGAGACATCGAGTCTGTCGGGATCCCGCTCCTGCCCGACGCCGATCGCGGCCAGTCGACCCAGTGCGGCATCGAAAATCGCGCCGGTACGCTCAGAATTTACGCTGAATGACATCTCGAGCTACTGGCCCACAAAACCACGATCCCATGGTCTACGCCGTTAACCTTAATTCGCCGTGAACTGTTTTCTGTTTCAATCAGCTGGTCCGGACGTTAACGAGTTGTTCATTGCATCCCCTCCGCACCAAGACGCTTGCGTCTCACGTCAACGCTTTGTCCGGCCCCGCGCCCGCCCGTGTCGCGCGGCCGGCTTCGGCGACGCCTGACGATGAGCCCCAGGCGATCTTCCCCCGGCGCATCGACCGGATCGCGACCGAAGCACAGGGGCGGTTTGTCGTCATTGTCGGCGGCTGCACGCTACTGGCCCTGATCTGGTCGGCCGTCGTGCAGATCGACAAGGTGACCCGCGGATCCGGGCGCATCGTCACCCAGCAGACCAAGCAGGAAGTGCAGCACCTCGAAGGCGGCATCATCGCCGAGATCCTGGTCAAGGAAGGCGAGACGGTGGTCGCCGGCCAGCCGCTGATGCGGGTCGAAAACAGCTTCTTCAAGTCAGAGCTCGCGCAGGCAGCGATCGAAATGGCTGCCAAGCGCGTGCGGCTCGCCAGGCTGCAGGCCGAAACCACCGGGGCAAAGGATGTGCCCTTCTCGCGCGACATGATGGGTGCAAGCCGCGAAGGCATCGAGAGCGAACTGGCGCTGTTCCGGCGCCGCCAGGCCAACCTCAACGAGCAGCTTTCAATCCTGGCCCAGCAGCAGAGGCAGAAGGAGATCGAGCTTTCGGAGCTGCGATCCCGCCTGCCCTCCGTCACGCGCGAGAAGCAGATCTCGGAAGAACGTTATGCCAGTTTGCAGAAACTCAGCGCCGCCGGCGCCGCGTCCAACAACGACCGGCTCGAGGTCGAGCGCGTCATGCTGCAAACGGTCGCGCGCCTGTCCGACTTGGCGCACGAAATCCCGCGTACCGAAGCCGCGCTGGCCGAAATCGGCCAACGCAAGGCGGAGGTAACGTCGCGCTTCCAGGCCGAGGCCGAGAAGGACCGCACCCAGACGACGACGGAACTGGAAAAACTGACCAAGAGCATCGAAGCGTTGCAGGATCGCATGCAGCGATCCGACGTCAATGCGCCGGTCAGCGGCGTGATCAACAAGCTCAACGTCACCACCATCGGCGGCGTCGTCAAACCCGGAGAATCCCTGGTCGAGATCGTGCCGGCCGACGGGCTGATCGGCATCGAGATGAGATTGTCGCCGTCGGACCGCGCCGATGTCTGGCTCGGGCAGCGGGCCATCGTCAAGATCAGCGCCTACGAGTTTTCGGTCTATGGCGGATTGAGCGCCCGCGTTTCGGAGATCTCGCCCGACGCGCACCGGGATGACCGCGGCACGCCTTACTTCAGGGTTCGGCTCGAGGCCGATGCCCATGCGCTGGGGCCCGACCATCCGGTTCTGCCGGGCATGCTCGCCGACGTCGACGTGATCGGAACCCGTCAAAGCGTTCTCGGGACGATTCTGAAGCCGCTCCGGCGCATCAAGGACAACGCGCTGCGGCAGTGACCTGCCGCTTGCGCTCCAAGTGTACGGCCGGCCCTGCTCTTTATCCTCAGGCGACCACCGAGAGGTGCGCCACTACGTTGGAATGCACGGCATCGTCGTAGATCGTGTCGT
>CADEDX010000622.1 GCA_902826195.1 uncultured Bradyrhizobium sp.
CGTGCAGAGAGCTTCTTTTCCATCGCGCGTTACCTGGATAGGGTCGCCCTGGACGATTCGTTTGGACCTCCGCCACCCGACTTTCTCTCACATTCACACGGGGAATGCTTTCTACGCTTCTTCAAAGAGCGTTGCCAACGGCAAGGCATCTTCGTCTTCGACGAACCGGAATCCGCGCTGTCGCCCTCGCGCCAGATCGAATCCTGAAGCTGATGAGGCGGATGGAAGAGATTGGCCACTGCCAGATCATCATGGCCACGCGCGCGCCAATGCTGATGGCCTACCCCAACGCGACGCTGCTGCAACTGACGAAATACGGGCTGGAGGCGGTGAAGCTGAAGGACACCGACCACTACAAGGTCATGCGCGAGTTCTGCGAGGACCCGAAGGAGTTTGTAGACGCGGCGATCGTGGAGTGAGGCGGTCGGCGCTTTAGGGAATCGAAGCATATGGCAGGACGGATGGATGTCGATTGATCAAGTCCAGCTAAGCAAGTTTTTGAGCTTTGTGCTTCGGCACAAGCCGGACGAAATCGGCTTGGCGCTTAGTCCCGACGGCTGGGCGAACATCGATGAACTGATCGAGAAGGCCAGTGCGGTGGGGACGCAATTTGATCGGAGCCACCTGCTGCACGTGGTGGCGACCAGCGACAAGAAGCGGTTTTCGGTGTCCGATGATGGGTTGCGCATTCGCGCCGCACAAGGACACTCGGTAGCTGTGGAGCTTGGGTTGCTCCCCGAGGTGCCGCCAGCCGTGCTGTATCACGGCACCGCGATGCGATTTTTGGAATCAATCCGGTCTAATGGGTTGAAGCCGCAGGCGCGCCAACATGTCCATTTATTGATCGATGAAGCCACATCGCGTTGGTCAGCGGCATGGAAAACCGATCGTCTTGAGAGTCGATGCCGGTGCCATGCATGCGACGGGGTTTCAATTCTATCTCGCAGACAATGGAGTATGGCTGACCGACGAGGTGCCGCCAAAATTCTTGGGCGAAAGGTGATCAATGATTCGTGCCACCTTTTGCCTTGATAATGCGGGATAGGAAATTTCGTCAGGTGCCGCTGCGAATGGAGTGCGAAGAAACATTACTCCGCCGCCTCGCTCGCCGCTCCGCTCTTCCTCGGCTTCCCCGCCGCCTTCTTCAACACCGGCGCCAGAAACTTCCCCGTGTAGCTCCGCAGCGCTTTCACGATGTCCTCCGGCGGACCCCAGGCGACGATCTCGCCGCCGCCGTCGCCGCCCTCGGGGCCAAGGTCGATGACCCAGTCAGCGGTCTTGATGACTTCGAGGTTGTGCTCGATCACGACGACCGTGTTGCCCTGCGAAACCAGCTCGTGCAGCACTTCCAGGAGTTTTGCGACGTCGTGGAAGTGAAGGCCCGTGGTGGGCTCGTCGAGAATGTAGAGCGTGCGGCCCGTCGCGCGCTTTGACAGTTCCTTCGCCAGCTTCACGCGCTGGGCTTCGCCGCCGGAGAGCGTTGTCGCCTGCTGGCCGACATGGATGTAGTCGAGCCCGACGCGGTGCAGCGTCTTGAACGTCTCGCGGACGCGGGGGACGGCCTTAAAGAACTCGGCGGCTTCTTGCACCGTCATGTCGAGCACGTCGGCGATGCTCTTGCCCTTGAACAGGACTTCCAGCGTTTCGCGGTTATAGCGCTTGCCCTTGCAGGTATCGCAGGTGACGTAGACATCGGGCAGAAAGTGCATCTCGATCTTGATGACGCCGTCGCCCTGGCAGGCCTCGCAGCGGCCGCCCTTGACGTTGAAGGAGAAGCGGCCGGGCTCGTAGCCGCGCGCCTTGGCTTCGGGGAGGCCGGCGAACCATTCGCGGATCGGGGTGAAGGCGCCGGTATAGGTCGCCGGGTTCGACCGCGGGGTGCGGCCGATCGGCGACTGGTCGATATCGATGATCTTGTCGATATGCTCCAGCCCCTCGATGCGGTCGTGGGGCGCGGCGCCTTCGCTGGCATTATTCAGCTTGCGGGCGATCGCCTTGTAGAGCGTGTCGATCAAGAGCGTCGACTTGCCGCCGCCGGAGACGCCGGTGACGCAGGTGAACAGCCCAAGCGGAATTTCTGCCGAGACGTTTTTCAGATTGTTGCCGCGGGCGTTGACCACCTTGATGGTGCGCCGGTGGTTCGGCGGCTTGCGCTCGGGGATCGCCACCGACATTTCGCCGGTGAGGTATTTGCCGGTCAGCGACTTCGGATTGTTCATGATCTCGGCGGGCGTGCCCTGCGCGACGATGTGGCCGCCATGCGTGCCGGCCCCGGGGCCGATGTCCAGCACATAATCGGCCAGACGTATCGCGTCCTCGTCGTGCTCGACCACGATCACCGTATTGCCGAGGTCGCGCAGCCGCTTCAGCGTCTCCAATAGCCGCGCGTTGTCGCGCTGATGCAGGCCGATCGAGGGCTCGTCCAGCACGTAGAGTACGCCGGTGAGACCCGAGCCGATCTGCGAGGCGAGGCGGATGCGCTGGCTTTCGCCGCCCGACAGCGTGCCGGAGGCACGCGCGAGCGTAAGATAGTTCAGGCCGACATCGAGCAGGAACGACAGCCGCTCGCGGATTTCCTTCAGCACGCGGGTGGCGATCTCGTTCTGCTGGGCGTTGAGCGCCTTCGGCACGGTCTCGAACCATTCGCCGGCGCGCTTCACCGACATTTCCGAGATCTCGCCGATGTGCTTGCCGCCGATCTTGACGCACAAGGCTTCCGGCTTGAGGCGATGGCCGTTGCAGCCCGCGCAGGGGATGTCCGAAAAATACTTTGCCAGCTCCTCGCGCGCCCATTCGCTTTCAGTCTCGCGGTAGCGACGCTCGAGGTTGGTAATGACGCCCTCGAACGGCTTTTTGGTATCGTAGGAGCGGACGCCGTCCTCGTAGGAGAATTTGATCTCGTCGTCGCCGGAGCCGTGCAGCAGGGCGGCCTGCGTCTTCTTCGGCAGGTCCTTCCATTTGGTATCGAGCGTGAATTTGTAGAATTTGCCGAGCGCGGTCAGCGTCTGGATGTAATAGGGCGACGACGACTTTGCCCAGGGCGCGATCGCGCCCTTGCGCAGGGTTGCCTCCTTGTCGGGGATGACGAGGTCCTCGTCGATATGCTGCTCGACGCCGAGACCGCCGCAGGCCGGGCAGGCGCCGTAGGGATTGTTGAAGGAGAACAGCCGCGGCTCGATCTCGGGAATTGTAAATCCGGAGACTGGGCAGGCGAATTTTTCCGAGAACAGAATCCGTTCCGGCCCGCTCTTGTCGTGAATCTTCGCGGTCTTCTTGTCGGACTTCCTTTCATCCGCCGCGGCCGCAGGTGCGTCGGCATATTCGATCACGGCGAGGCCTTCCGCGAGCTTCAGCGCGGTCTCAAAGCTTTCGGCCAGGCGCTGGCCGATGTCGGCGCGAACCACGATGCGGTCGACCACGACGTCGATGTCGTGCGGGAATTTCTTGTCGAGAACAGGTGCTTCCGACAGCTCATGGAACTTGGCGTCGATCTTGACGCGCTGAAAGCCCTTCTTGAGCCACTCGGCGAGCTCCTTTTTGTACTCACCCTTGCGGCCGCGCACGACAGGCGCCAGCAGATAGAGCCGGGTGCCCTCCGGCAGATCGAGTACGCGGTCGACCATCTGCGACACGATCTGGCTTTCGATCGGCAGTCCCGTGGCGGGCGAGTAGGGCACGCCGACGCGCGCCCATAGCAGTCGCATGTAGTCGTAGATCTCGGTGACGGTGCCGACGGTGGAGCGCGGGTTTTTCGACGTCGTCTTCTGCTCGATCGAGATCGCCGGCGACAGGCCGTCGATCTGGTCGACATCAGGCTTCTGCATCATCTCCAGAAACTGGCGCGCATAAGCCGAGAGCGATTCGACGTAGCGGCGCTGGCCCTCGGCATAGATGGTGTCGAAGGCGAGCGAGGATTTGCCGGAGCCGGAAAGGCCGGTGAACACGACGAGCTTGTCGCGGGGAATCTCGAGGTCGACATTCTTGAGATTGTGCTCGCGCGCGCCGCGGATGGTTATCGCACGTGATGCCGAGC
>CADEDX010000623.1 GCA_902826195.1 uncultured Bradyrhizobium sp.
CTCAAAGACGGCAATGCCGATTTCGGAAAGTTGCAGGCAATCGCCGGTGCGATGGTGTCCAACGCGTCGACGCAGAGCGCGCTGCAGCGCGTCAGCTCGCCGTTCCGTTCGATGGTGCCGCAGTTCGACGTCGAGGTCGACCGGGTCAAGGCCCAGACCATGCACGTCACCACCGACCAGATCTTTTCGACGCTGTCGTCCTACATGGGGTCGAGCTACATCAACCAGTTCAACAAGTTCGGCCGCACCTTCCAGGTCTATGCGCAGGGCGACGCGCAATTCCGCCTGACGCCGCGCGACATCGAGCGGCTGACCGTACGCAACAGCCAGGGCGACATGATCCCGCTCGGCACGGTGGCGAAGATCACCCCCGCCGTCGGGCCGTCGCTGATCAGCCTCTATAACCTCTATCCGTCGGCGACCATCATCGGGCTGCCGGCCACCGGCTACAGCTCCGGCCAGTCGATGAACCTGATGGAGCAGATCGCCGCCAAGACGCTGCCGCCGGGCACCGGTTTTGAATGGACGGCAATGTCGTACCAGGAGAAGGTCGTCGGCGGCCAGATTTACTGGGCATTCGGCCTTGCCTTGTTGCTGGTCTACCTCGTGCTCGCCGGACAATATGAGAGCTGGTACGCGCCGATATCGGTCATCCTCGCGGTGCCGCTGTCGCTGCTCGGCCCGATGGCGGTGCTGACCGGATTGAGAATCGAGAACAACCTCTACACCCAGATCGGCATCATCCTGCTGATCGCGTTATCGGCCAAGAACGCCATCCTGATCGTCGCGGTGGCGCTTGAACTGCACGTGCGCGACCGCAAGCCGCTGCTGGAGTCAGCGGTCGAGGCCGCGCGGGCGCGGTTCCGGCCGATCCTGATGACGTCGTTCGCCTTCATCCTCGGCGTCGTGCCGCTGGTGCTCGCCACCGGCGCCGGCGCCAACGCGCGAAAATCGATCGGCATCACGGTGTTCTCGGGGATGCTCGCGTCGACGTGTCTGGCCGTGCTGTTCGTGCCGACGTTCGTTGTCGTGGTGCATCGGTACGAGAACTGGCTGAAGGCGCGTAAGACGAAGAAGGCGGGGATGCAGACACTACCACGGGCGCCCACGCTGCATTAGCAACGTCGTCCCGGCCTTGCGCCGGGACGACGTGGTGGTAGAGCCCGGCCTACACCCGCACCATCCGCTTGCCGCGGTTCTCGCCGGCCAGGAGCCCGATCAGCGCCTTCGGCGTGTTCTCGATGCCGTCGATCACGTCTTCCTGCACCTTCATTTTTCCCGAGGCGACCCAGGACTGCAGGTCGGCGAGCGCCGCGGCGCTCTGGTCCATAAAGTCCATCACGATGAAGCCCTGCATGATGAGGCGCTTCACCACGACCAGGCCGGGCACGCCGCGCGGGCCGTGCGCGGAAGGCACGCCGTCATATTGCGAGATCGCGCCGCAGCAGGCGATGCGGCCGCGGTTGTTCATCAGCGAGAGACATGCTTCGAGAATGTCGCCGCCGACATTGTCGAAATAGACGTCGATACCCTTCGGCGCCGCCGCGCGCAATGCCTTGTAGGTCGCGCCGTCCTTGTAGTCGACCGCGGCATCGAAGCCGAGTTCCGAAGTCAGCCACTGGCACTTGTCCTTGCCGCCGGCGATGCCGATGACGTTGCAACCCTTGATCTTGGCGATCTGTCCGACGATCGACCCGACCGAGCCGGCAGCGGCCGACACCACGACGGTTTCGCCTTCCCTGGGCTTGCCGACATGCAACAGGCCGAAATAGGCGGTAAGGCCGGCGATGCCGTACACGCTCAGCAGATGCGTCATCGGCTCCAGCTTCGGCATCTTGTTCAGATGCTTGGCCGGAACGGCGGCGTAATCCTGCCAGCCGGTGTCGCCGAACACGATATCGCCAGGTGAAAACCCCGACGCCTTCGAAGACACGACTTCCGCGATGCTCCCGCCGGCCATCACCGTGTTGGCCTCGACGGCGGCGCGATAGGTGGCGCCGTGCATCCACGCCCGGTTGGCGGCGTCGAGCGAGATATAGCGCGTCCGCACCAGCACCTCGCCGTCCTTCGGCTCGGGCATCTTGCCGCTGACCATTTTGAAATGCTCGGGTCCCAATTTGCCGGTGGGCTTCTCGACCAGCAGGATCTGACGATTGACGGTGTTGCTCATGATGTTCTCTCCTCGGGCGGTGTCGTATTCTGTTTTTGGAAGCGCGGCTGCAGGACGCGGTTCACCTGACCGGATTGTGCGCCTCGTTCAGAAAAAGTCCAAATCCTCGGCGCGGCCACCCCGCGCGACGGTCGCATATTCGATCGCCAGGAATAATCCGCCTGCCACATATATCCGCCGCCTTTGCGCTGCCGCTTGCTCCCGGGAGAGCCGCACCGCTTCCGGCATCGTCGCAGCGACATGAACATCGGCTTTGGGATTGGCGCGTCGCGCGGCCGCCGCGATGCTGTTCGCGTCGGCTCCCTTGTGTTGCGCCGCCGTGGCGACGATCGTATCGAAAGCCGGCGCCAGCGCGCCGACGATCTCGTCCGCCTTCTTGTCGCGCGAAGCACCGGTAACGAGGATCCAGCCGTCGGCGCCGTGGATCGCCGTGAGGCTTGACAGCGATTGCCGGATGCCGTCGGGCGTGTGACCGACGTCGATCACAGTGAGCGGATCCTGGCTGATGACTTCCAGCCGGCCGGGCCAGCGCGCTTCCCGCAGGCCGGCACGTATCGCGGCTTCGATCTGGTCCGCAGACGTCGGCGCCTGTTCGTGCTGCAGCCACAACAGGATAAGCGCGACGGCAATTGACGCGTTGTTGATCTGGAATGCGCCGGGCAGGTTCAGTTCGAGGCCGCGAAAATTGTGACCTCCGAATTTCAGATCGAAACGCTGCCCCGAGGACGTCGTCACCTCATTGTCGATGCGGATGTCGTCGCGGACGAATAGCGGCGTGCAGCCGCGCCAGCGATTGTATTCGGCAAGATGCGGCCGCAGGGCCCGGCAGTTCTCGCCATAAATGATCGTGCCGCCGGCGGCGCAGGCATCGCTCTTGTCGGATGCGATCAGCTCCAGCGTGTGGCCGAGCAGTTCGACATGCTCGTAATCGACAGAGGTGACGCAGGTCTCGCGTGCGCCCACCAGGCGGACCGGATCGTAGCGCCCACCGATGCCAGCCTCGAACACGGCGAAGTCGCATCTGCATTCCTGAAAGTGGAGGCAGGCGAGCGCAAACAGCGCTTCGAACGCACCGAATTGCTGGCCGAGCCGTTTCGAGACTTCGGCGATGGCGGCTTCGGTCCGCCGCTGCAGGCGGACGAATGCCTCGTCGTCGAGCTCGGCGCCGTTGACCTGAATCCGCTCGTTGAAACGCACCAGATGCGGCGAGGTGAACAGGCCGGTCCGCAAGCCATAGGCGCGGCCGATCCGGGCGCACATCGCCGCGGTGCTGCCCTTGCCGTTCGATCCGGTGACCACCACGGAGACGCGCTGCAATCGCGCGCGATCGATATCGAGCACTTCGAGCAATGCCGCCAGGCGCGCGAGGCAAACGCCGTCGCCGTATTTCGGCAGGTCGAACACTACAACAGCCCCATGGCGGTAAAGGTGTGGCGCCAGATTTTCAGGATGAGGTCGCCGCGACCGGAATCTTCCAGCAGCCGGATCGACGGGTTGGCGTTGACCTCGATGATCTCGTTGGCATCGGGCTTGCCGCCGATGTCGATGAACATGTCGATGGCGGCGACGCGAAGCCCGATCGCGCGCGCCGCCTGCCGCGCCATCTCGATGGCTCTCTCGGATGGCTTATCCGCCAGCTCCATCCTGCCGCCTGCGCTGAGATTCATCCGGCCCGTAATTTCGTGATGCTCTCCCTTGGCAGGCAAATCGTCGAGCGATGGATCGTTGTCCGGGAGTGACGCAGGCGAAAGCCCGCGGGCGCGCAGGGCGTCGTTATGAGCGGCGAGCAAGTCACGCAGCTTATGTACGCCATCACCGGTGACCGAGGGCGGATACTTCCGCGCGCAATACA
>CADEDX010000624.1 GCA_902826195.1 uncultured Bradyrhizobium sp.
GTCTCGTGTGGCAGTCCCAACTCGCCAACGGCGTCAACCAGTTCTAGCCCCGTGTTGACGGCCTGCTCGGCGTCGTGCTCGTGGGCCACCGGATATCCGAAGTAGGCCAAAATGCCGTCACCTTGATATCGGGCGACCAGGCCGCCACCCGATTCCACAATTTTCGTCCCTAGACGCTGGTAATGAGAAAGGAGATCATGGAGATCTTCGGGATCGAGACGCTCAGCAAGTGCCACTGAACCCACCAAGTCACAAAACATCACACTGAGCTGCCGGCGCTCCGCGGCGGGGCCTGATCCTGATGAAGTCGCTTGCGGACCGGTCTCCGGGAAGGTCGGTGCCCCTGGCGCCAAGGTGGCGCCGCATTCATTGCAGAACTTGGATCGTGCGGTATTGCCATGCCCGCAAGCGGGGCACGCTTGCGCCAGCGGGATGCCGCATTGGTTACAGAATTTGCTTTCCGCGGTTAGGTTCGCCCTACAGGCCGGGCACTCCATCACTCACTCCACTGCGCAAACGTTGAAACCGCTAGCCGATGCAATGCTCTAGATGTGATGCCTGTACGTGGTCGACCGCCTCACGTTAACGATACCGTCGAGAAGGGGCAAGTCGGTGCAGGCTCTTCAATGTAGGCTTTGGTCAAAGCGACCTCTCCCCAGGTGCGGCATGTCCGTTCTGCCGCCGCCGTGAACGGACATGCCTTGACCGGCCGCTTGGCGCCAATGGCGGCCGTTCCTGATGTTGGCTTTTTGAAGCGATACGAACCTCGTCAGAACCCTAATTTGATCTCCGAGAACCTTGCGGCCCATCGACTTGGGTCGGCCGAGGCTTGTCCGTTCTTTATTCGATAATATTCTCGATGCGGATGGGAAGGCTGCGAACCCGTTTGCCGGTCGCGTGGTATACCGCGTTCGCGATGGCAGCCTGGATCCCCGCCGTGCCCAGCATGCCAATTCCCTTGACGCCGCCAGGCAAGTGCAGGTCTTCTTCTTCGATCATCGCGATATCGAACTCCGGCATGTCGGCATGGACTGGGATCAGGTAGTCGGCGAAGCTGTCGCCGACTATGTGGCCTGACGCCGGATCAGTCGCCGTTTTCTCATGCAGCGCCATGCCGATTCCGCCGATCAAGCCGCCTATATACTGGCTCCTCGCCAGCAACGGATTGATGATGTGACCCGCGGCAAAGGCCCCGCATACCCGGCGCACCCTGATCTCGCCGAGTTGGGCGTCGACACCAACTTCGACGAATACCGCGCCGTAGCCCATGCTGCTCGTGACCAACGACTGATGTTGTGTCGCAGCACTTTCTCCCTCCGCTTCCAGTCCCTCAGCCGCTCCGCGCGCCAGCACATCCTTCAGCAACTCCCCAACATTGCCGGTCCGACTTCGAATCATTCCGTCCTGAAATTCCAATTCCTCGACCGGTTGGCCGGAGAGCGGCGACCGTTCGTCAGTCACGGCCATGTTCGCCAGCGTCGCGCGGAGCCTGGTCATCGCCAGTTCGGTTGCAGGCGCGAGGCTCGCGGTCACCTGGGACCCGCCGGAAAACGGCCCCTCCGGCAGTGACGTATCGCCGAGTTCGACCGTCACCTGCGCAGGGGAAACGCCGAGAGCGGAAGCCGCCATCTGGCCGAGCGCCGTGTAGGTGCCCGAGCCCATGTCCTGTGTGCCGCATTGAACGCGCAACGAGGCGTCCACGGCCAGTTCGACGCGGACCCTGCAGGCCTGACGGATCGCCGGATAAAGTGTGCTTGCCATGCCCCAACCGATCCGCCAACGTCCGTCGGTGGCCCCGCCCTGCGCCGGCCTCTGCGACCAGCCGAAGCGTTCCGCGCCAACGCGATAGCATTCAATCAGACTATTGCTGCTCCACGGGCGGCCCGCTTCCTGATCATGGTCCGCAAAGTTGCGCACGCGGAGTTCGATCGGATCGATTCCCAGCTGTTCGGCCGCTTCATCGAAAGCGGATTCCAGCGCAAACGTTCCCGGCGCCGTTCCTGGCGCGCGCATTGGCACCGGCTGGGGCTCATTGGTGCGGACAAGTCGGTGCGTGGTTGCAACGTTGGGACAGGCATACAGAAAGCGCGAATAGACCGCAGTGGAGTCCGAGTAATCGGCGTGGGTTGAGGTTTGCGCCAGCACGTGATGTTCGATGCCCGTGAGACGGCCGTCGGCGCTGAACCCCAGCCCCAAATCCTGCACCGTTTCCTGGCGCCGTCCGACCAGAGTGAACAACTGCGCACGCGTCAGTTCCAGCCGCACGGGACGGCCGGTCTTCCGAGAGGCAAGCATCGCCCAGAACATCCACGGCCACCAGAGCTGCCCCTTGCAGCCGAAGCCGCCGCCGAGGAAACGCGAGATGACGCGGATGTCAGATACCGGCATCTGAAAAGCATGCGCGATCATGGCGCGGGTGCCGAAGATGGCTTGGGTCGAGGTGTGCACTACGGCCTTGCCGTCCTCCCACCAGCAGACAACGGCATGCGGTTCCATAGGGTGATGATTGTTGACGGCGGTATCGTATCGATGTCTGACAACGAGATCGGCCTCAGCCAGCGCCCTTGACGCATCACCACGATGCGTCTCAGCCGGAAAGCGGCCAACCATGGCCGGTGCAAATGACTTGTCGAGCGCCTGCCCCAGTGCGGTCACCGCCGGACGCGCCTCAAGGCTGACCTGGATCGCATCTGCGGCTTCTCTCGCCTCCTGCAGGCTGCTCGCCGCGACGAGAGCGATGGGCTGGCCCGCGAAATGAATGGTGCGTTCGCGGATCAGGGCCGTGGTCGGAGAGGCCTGTAGCGCCTCAGCATCCGCATGGGAGACCATCGCGGCGAAGCCTGGAAGGTTCATCGCCGGCTTCGCGTCGACCGACACCACATCGCCGCAACTGATCGGGGCCTGCACGAGAGCGGCGTGTAACTGACCGGCCGCGGGAACTTCGGCCTCATAGACGGCGCTGCCGGTAACCTTCAGCGCCGCCTCGTAGCGCAAGGCGGAATGGCTGCTCATGGCTGGCGACTTCCTAAGGTTTGCAAGGCGCGGATCACGGCATTGCGCAGCAGCGCGACCTTGAATCCGTTATCGGCGAGCGGCCGCGCGTGCTCGATGGAGATGTCGCCGGCGACGGCGATGGTATGGGCGTCCAATGCGCGGCCGACCAATGCCGCTTCAGTGCGGTCGAGCCGCCACGGCAATGGCGCCACCCCGCCGGCGGCCAATCTCGCTTCGACGATCTGGCCGTTTTCGATCTGCAATGCTGCCGCTATCGAAACGATTGCGAATTCAAACGACGCACGATCGCGAATCTTGAGATAAGTCGAACAGCGAGAAAAGCGAGTTGCGTTCGGCACGTGAACGGCGGTGATGAGATCACCCGGCGCCAGGTTTGTTTCATGCTCCGGCGTCTCACCGGGTAGCCTGTAGAGATCGCGCAGCAAAACGCGCCGCTCGCCTTCCGACCCGAACACGTCGACCTCGGCGTCCAGCGCCGCCAGCGAAACGGCTAAATCCGACGCATGCGTCGCGACGCATAACGGGCTGGTCCCGAACAGGGCTGCTTGGCGGTTCTCGCCGGAAAGCGCGCCACATCCGCTGCCGGGCTTTCGCTTGTTGCAGGCAAGCTGTTCGTTGCGAAAATACGGGCAACGCGTTCGCTGCAACAGATTCCCGCCGACGGTCGCCATATTGCGTATCTGCCCGCTGGCGCTGGCCATGATCGCCTCTGCGATCAACGGATGATATCGCGTCACATTGGGATGGGTCGCCACATCGCTTAGCCGGGCGAGTGCGCCCAGCGAGAGTTGTCCATCGATGAATTCCAAATCGCCCAGTGGCAGGCGCGAGATGTCCACGACCGCCGCGGGCGTCATTGCGCCGGACTTCCACAGCTGGAGCAAGTCGGTTCCGCCAGCCAGGAAGACGGTGCCCGGTTTCGCCGCCTGAATCCGGGCGTCATAAACGTTAGCCGCGCGGCCGTATTGAAACGAACGTCCGCTCATAGCCCGGCTACCTCG
>CADEDX010000625.1 GCA_902826195.1 uncultured Bradyrhizobium sp.
GGGTCCTGAAACTTCGTGAATCTAACCGCACTCTACGGGCAGGAATAACGCATTCCGTCGCGGCCGAGATAGGTCATGCTGTTGGGATCGTACGAGCGATAGCGCTGCATGCAGTAGCCGACGGCCTGCTGGCGCTGCTGCTCGGCGGCGCTCGCCGCGATCGCGCCTCCGATGATGGCCGCACCGACGCCGATACCGACTGCGGCGCCGACACCGCCGCCACCTCGACCACGGCCGCCCCAGCCTCGTCCTCGGCCCCGCTGGGCCTGCGCCGGAGAGACGCTCGCCGCAACAAAGGCGCCCGTCGTCGCGACCATGCCGAATCCGTACATGAATATCAGCGCGCCGGCCGCCAGAACGCGTGTCACGCGTTTGCGCCCGGAATTACCTGTTCCCTGAGTTCTCATGTTGCGACCTTTCTCCCTGGTTCCAGATGATGATGCCCACTTGAACAACAATGAGGCATTGACGTGGATCAAGCAAGGTCGCAGCAGCTCACCGTGGCAGCGTCGTCGTTCCCATCAAGTACTGGTCGATCGCCCGCGCGCATAGCCGGCCCTCGCGGATCGCCCACACCACTAGCGATTGGCCGCGGCGCATGTCACCGGCGGAGAACACGTTGGGCAGCGAGGTCAGATAGTCATGCGTGCTGGCGCGGACGTTGCCGCGCTGGTCGAGATCGACGCCGAGATTCTTCAGCAGGCCCTCGTGCACCGGATGAACGAAACCCATGGCGAGCAGCACGAGCTGCGCGTCGAGTTCGAACTCGGTGCCGGCGATCGGCTTGAACTTGTCGTCGACCTGGACGCAGTGCAGCTTTTGCACCTTGCCGTCCTCGCCGGAGAATTTTTGCGTCAGAACCGCGAATTCGCGCTTTGCACCCTCGGCCTGGCTCGACGAGGTCCGCATCTTCAAGGGCCAGTTAGGCCAGGTGATCTCCTTGTTCTCATGCTCGGGCGGCGCCGGCATGATTTCGAGCTGGGTGACGGATTTCGCGCCTTGCCGGAACGAGGTGCCGATGCAGTCCGATCCGGTGTCGCCGCCGCCGATCACGACGACATGCTTGCCGTCGGCGAGGATTTCCCTGACGCCGCCGAGCGGCTCGGAGGAGACGCGGCGGTTTTGCTGCGGCAGGAAATCCATCGCAAAATGGATGCCGTCGAGTTCGCGGCCCGGGATCGGCAGATCACGCCCGGCTTCGGCCCCGCCGGTCAACGCCACGGCGTCATGCTGTGCGAGCAGTTCGAGCGGATCGATCGCATCCTGCGAACCGCCGCCGACATGAGCGCCGTAATGGAATGTGACGCCCTCGGCTTCCATCTGCGCCACGCGGCGGTCGATGACGTGCTTTTCCATCTTGAAGTCGGGGATGCCATAACGAAGCAAACCGCCGGCCTTGGCATATTTTTCGTAGACATGGACGTCGTGGCCGGCGCGCGCGAGCTGCTGCGCGGCCGCAAGGCCCGCGGGGCCGGCGCCGATGATGGCGACCTTCTTGCCCGTCTTGACGGATGCGATCTCGGGCTTCAGCCAGCCATTGTCCCAGGCGCGGTCGACGATGGCGCATTCGATGGTCTTGATGGTGACCGGGTTGTCGTCGATGTTCAGCGTGCAGGATGCCTCGCACGGGGCGGGGCAGATGCGGCCGGTGAACTCGGGAAAATTGTTGGTCGAGTGCAGGTTGCGCGAAGCTTCTTCCCAATTGCCCTGATAAACGAGATCGTTGAAATCGGGGATCTGGTTGTTGACCGGGCAGCCGGGCGTGCCCGGCGCCACCGAGCCGGTGCCGTGGCAATAGGGGATGCCGCAGTTCATGCAGCGCGCGGCCTGGTCGCGGGTGTCCTTTTCGCTCAGCGGAATGACGAATTCGCGATAGTGCTTCAAACGGTCGGCGACCGGCGCATACTTGCGGTCATGCCGGTCGATTTCCAGAAAACCCGTGATCTTTCCCATTAAACCTGATGCCCCTGCATCTCTTGTTCGTATCTATTTTGTTTCCGTCGCCATTATGAGGAGCGCTGGCGACGATGCAATCCATGGTTCGGCTTGTGGCGCCATGGATTGCTTCGCTGCGCTCGCAATGACGGGTCTGAAATCAAGCTCCGATCGCGATTTTCGGTTCGGCGTCGGCGTTCGCCTTCATTTCCTTCAGTGCGCGGCGGTATTCGACCGGCATCACCTTGCGGAATTTCGGCAGCCAGGCCTTCCAGTCGGCGAGGATTTCTGCGGCCTTCTTCGAGCCGGCCAGCTTGGCGTGGCGCGTGATCAGAACGTGCAGCCGCTCGACGTCGGAATCGAGCAGGTTCTGGAACACGTCGACCCGGCCGTGTGCTTCGAGATCTCCGCTGGCGTGATAGGTGTTCTGGTTGATCATCTCTTCCGAGAGCACCGGTTCGAGCTCGACCATCGCCATGTTGCAGAGTTTTGCGAAGTCGCCGGCCTCGTCCAGCACATAGGCGATGCCGCCGGACATGCCGGCCGCGAAATTGCGTCCGGTCTTGCCCAGCACCACGACGATGCCGCCGGTCATGTATTCGCAGCAGTGATCGCCGGCGCCTTCGACGACCGCGACCGCGCCCGAGTTACGCACCGCAAAGCGCTCGCCGGCGATGCCGCGGAAATAGCATTCGCCCTCGGTTGCGCCGTACATCACCGTGTTGCCGACGATGATTGATTCTTCCGGCACGATGCCGGAGTCGCGCGGCGGCTTGATGATGATGCGGCCGCCCGACAGGCCCTTGCCGACATAGTCGTTGCCTTCACCTTCGAGATCAAAGGTGACGCCGCGTGCCAGCCACGCCCCGAAAGCCTGCCCCGAGGTGCCCTTGAAGCTGACCTGAATTGTGTCGTGCGGCAGGCCGGCGTGGCCGTAGATCTTGGCTATCGTGCCGGACAGCATCGCACCTGCCGAGCGGTCGGTGTTGTTGATCTCTTCCTCGATTTTGACCGGCGCGCCGCGGTCGATCGCGGCCCGGGCCTGCTCGATCAGGCGGCGGTCGAGCACGGCCTCCAGATGATGGTTCTGGCTCTCGGCGTGATGGATCTTCTGGCCCTTCTGCTCCGGCTGCCGCACAAACAGCTTTGAGAAGTCGAGCCCCTTGGCCTTCCAGTGTGCCACCAGCGTCGACTGGTCGAGCATCTGGGTCTGGCCGACCATCTCGTCGAATTTCTTGTAGCCGAGCTGCGCCATGATCTCGCGCACCTCCTCGGCGACGAAGAAGAAGTAGTTGATGACGTGCTCGGGCTGGCCGGTGAAGCGCTTGCGCAGCACCGGGTCCTGCGTCGCGACGCCGACCGGGCAGGTGTTGAGGTGGCACTTGCGCATCATGATGCAGCCGGCCGCGATCAGCGGCGCGGTCGCGAAGCCGAACTCGTCGGCGCCCAGCAAGGCGCCAATCACGACGTCGCGCCCGGTGCGGAAACCGCCGTCGACCTGGACCACGATGCGGCTGCGCAGCCGCTCGCGCACCAGCGTCTGGTGGGTTTCGGCAAGCCCGATTTCCCACGGCGAACCCGCGTGCTTGATCGACGTGAGGGGGGAGGCGCCGGTGCCGCCCTCGAAGCCTGCGATCGTGACGTGGTCGGCGCGTGCTTTTGCAACGCCCGCGGCCACGGTGCCAACGCCGATTTCGGAGACCAGCTTGACCGAGACCTGGCCGTCCGGATTGACGTTCTTGAGGTCGTAGATCAGCTGCGCCAGATCCTCGATCGAATAGATGTCGTGATGCGGCGGAGGCGAAATCAGACCGACGCCGGGCGTCGAATGCCGCACGCGCGCGATCGTCGCGTCGACCTTGTGGCCGGGCAGCTGGCCGCCTTCGCCGGGCTTGGCGCCCTGCGCCATCTTGATCTGCATCATGTCGGAGTTGACGAGATATTCCGTCGTCACGCCGAAGCGGCCCGAGGCGACCTGCTTGATCGCCGAGCGCATCGAATCGCCGTTCGGCATCGGCTTGAAGCGATCGGCCTCCTCGCCGCCTTCGCCGGTGTTCGACTTGCCGCCGA
>CADEDX010000626.1 GCA_902826195.1 uncultured Bradyrhizobium sp.
TTCGCTGGCGATTAGTATTAGTTGACGCAGAGCTTGGGTGATATCGGCAGAGGTACTGTTGCGCTGTCCGCGTCGGCGCTTGGGCAAGCGCAGCTCGCTATGGGCGCCACCCACCCAGTGGACGATGAGAACGATCTCGGAGGCCGCGTCGTCGATATCAGCCACGACCTCATGGATGAGGGTGCGCACAATGCGCTTCTTGAGGCGAGCATCCGTCGTCGGTGTATCCCAGACCGTTATGCGCCAGAAAGCAGGGCAGCTGATGGCGCTCGATCCTTCAACGCCAGATCGAGAAGCGCACAAAGCGCGGCGAGTGCATCGATGCTAACAAACGGCTGAGCTGTCAAAAGCTCGGCGTCAGGGCATGCCGTCCAGTCGAACATCCATGCCGGTACTTCAAGCCACCGATCTGCTTGCGACCCATCCAGCGTGCAGCGAAAAACGACATTACCAACCTTGTCGACCGCCCCATGAACGCAAACTCGGCGACCAAACCAAGGATGATGCTGATAAAGAACCTCACGAAGAACGGTCCTGTGGGCGTTCTCAAACGTTGTTGTATAACAGCATCCGCCGTCATTCGACGATCGGATACGTCAGTCCAGTTGGGTTCGAGCGCAAGGTGGGATTAGCTTAACCGGGTGTCCATCAAACCGGCAGCAGCTCACGTTGAGGAGCTGAAAATTGGCGCACTCGGCGATACCCTGCGGGGACCGCAGCCGATCAAATGGATTGGCGCCAAAGGTTCCAGAGGAGCAGTACGTCCTGGCAGTTTTTTTGGGATGGGAACGGAAGCTATCGCCTGGGCAGGATGTGCCTCTGCTCTCAGCGTTCATAATTCCTTCGGTCCTGGGCTAGGATCCGTGCAATTGTTTCCGGCATTGAATCTCGCCAGTGCGGCAATCTGATTCCATGAAACCTCGCCAGCTTGGTATTGTCCAACCGCGAATTGACTGATCGACGGGCCTGCGTTGGGTAATCCGAACTCGCAATCGGTCTCACCTGACTGAACCGTCCATTATTCGCTGCGGAGGCGGCAAAGATCGCGGTCGCAAATTCCGCCCAGTTCGTTTCCCCGCCACCCGTCATGTGGAATACCCCGCGGATCGCGTCGTCCTGCGGCCTTGCAATCAGATTGCTCACCACCTTAAAGATACCGTCAGCAATATCCAGCGCACTAGTTGGCGCGCCTCGCTGATCACTCACGACCGAAATCTCTTCGTGACTGCCAGCTAACGACAACATGGTGCGCGCGAAATTCTTGCCGAACGGGCTGTAGACCCAAGCTGTTCGCAGGATAACGTGATTTGAATTCGCGGCAGCGACCAGTTGTTCGCCACGCAACTTGCTTGAGCCATACACGTTGATCGGTCGGGGCGCGTCCTCCTCGCAATAAGGGCGATCGAGCGTACCGTCGAAGACATAGTCGGTCGACAGGTGTACGATCGGAACCTGAAGTCGCGCTGCCGCCCGCGCAAGCGCCCCAGCTCCGTCGGCATTGGTCCGATATGCAAGCTCGGGGTCACTCTCCGCGAGATCGACGGCGGTGTAGGCCGCGGCGCTAACCACAGCGTGCGGTCGCAATGCGCCGAGAACATCTATGAGATCGGATGGTCGCGTCAGGTCTATCGCCGGCCGTGCGAGCGTCAGCACTTCGATGTTTGAGGGGGGCCCACGCTCGGCCAACGATTGCGCGATTTGGCCAAGCCTGCCGGTGACTGCGACACGCATCTCTTCCTACTCAAAATAACCTGGCAGCGACCTGAATGCCGGCATCCTGCGATCTTTTTCAGATAAAGTCACCGTGCTGGGCGCGACAGGCCAATCAATCGCCAAATCGGGATCGTCCCACGCGATGCCGAAATCGTTCTGGGGCGAATAAGTGGCACTGACTTTATAGAAGACGTGGGTGTCGATTTCCAGGGTGCAGAATCCGTGAGCAAAGCCAACTGGTATGAAAATTTGCTTGCTGTTCTTGGCGGAAACCTCCTCGGCAACCCACTTGCCGTAACTCGGTGACGAACGCCGCAGATCCACCGCCACGTCAAAAATTCGTCCCTTCAGGACGCGAATTAGTTTGGATTGGGCAGCCGGATGGCCTTGAAAATGCAAGCCACGAATGGTGCCGATCGCCGTTGACGCCGATTGATTGTCTTGAACGAAGTTTGCCATAATGCCGTGTTCGGCAAAGCGCTCCTGATTGTAGGTTTCGCAGAATGCACCGCGGGGATCTTCAATCAATTTTGGCGTGACGATTTTTACCGCGTCGATCGCGGTCGATGTGACAGTGAGCATAAAAATCCCTATGCACTAACGATTTCAGAACCGATGCTCACCTGTTGGCCGCGATAGACATCCAGGGTACTGGCGAGCGA
Organism: uncultured Bradyrhizobium sp.; assembly: GCA_902826195.1. Lineage (GTDB taxonomy): Bacteria > Pseudomonadota > Alphaproteobacteria > Rhizobiales > Xanthobacteraceae > Bradyrhizobium. The sequence goes on from CADEDX010000626.1 coordinate 2,376, forward strand.
GCCGACGACGCCATCGCGGGAGATGTGATGAAACTGGAACGAATTTTGCGAAAACTTGGCAGCGCGCACAAGAGTGAAGCCGTGGTGCCAGCAGTAAAAACCTGCCGACTACGTCAATCTTAAAGTGTGCCAGTCATCGATCAAGCTGTCGACGTAGCTATCGCGAGATGCACGACAAAGTAAGGAAGATGCTCCTTGAGCAATCGGTCGCAGTGCCGACGTGTGAATGCTATCGACCGAGTTTGGAGTGCCTATTCCAGCCTCCGCTTGGCTCAAAGCTTTGCTTATGCAAGCGACGCAACCAAGATGGCACCGCTTACCATGAAAGTTAATTCCGCCGCGCGGCAAGCATATAACTCGCGTGGGGTTGAGAAAATGGAGCCGGCAATCGATCTTCGGATCGGTCCGAGTCCGTCCGCGAATTCAAGCCCCGCCGGAGATGCGCCGTGACTCGGAAAGTCTCATTGCTGGTGCCGCTGTTTAACTCTTCACGCTATCTGGACCAGTTGAAACGAGACGTCGATCGCCAGACGAAGCCATTCGATGAAGTTGTGATGCACGACGACGGCAGTACGGATGATACAATCCAAAAGGCGACCGAACTTGGATTCCGGGTCATAAGAGGCGGCCCGAAGAAGCGGCAGTCGCACGCTCGAAACCGATTACTTGCGGCCGCATCGTGCAACTTCGTACATTTTCACGATCACGACGATCCGATTCACCCACAATTTGTCGAGCGCTTGCTACCAGCGTGTTCTTTAAACAGTGTCACGATATGCCATTTCGCAAAGACCACGCCGTCGGAGCGCGTCATATTCGGCCACGACTTCAAGAGCGGATACGAGCTTGTTTTCAATAATTTTGTCCATTTGAATGCAATGATCGTTTGTAAGGATCTTGCGCGCTCCGTGTCGGGCTTCGACGAAAGTCTGACTCTGTGCGAAGAAAAGGATTTTCTTTTCAAGATCCTTCAAAAGGGAGCGCTTGTCACAATAGTGCCCGAGCTTCTGGCAGAGTGGAGGATCGAAAATTCATCCTTCATGGTCAGCCAAGGCTGGACTGGTGCCGCCTCAATGCTGCGAAGATTTATCCAGAATTGCCTTCCGACAGATAGCCGAGAAACAACGGAAATGGCTCTCGAGTATGCTTTGCGCTCTGCTTGGGACTACTACTATGCTTGTCCCGAAACCATAACAGAGCTGCGCCGGATGTTTCTCTATCTTTCAAGGCACGGTTTGCATCCACGCATTGGATTGGGGACGAAATCTGCATTGTTGATTGGATCAATCGGCCCCATTGCCACTTTGCGCCTTCGCAGAGCTTTGTCGAAGAAAATTCTCGATCCGCGTTAGCATTCTACTAGCCCACTGAGGAGCGTTGACAAAATGCCGCCTGCTCTGCGTCGCCAAAGAATGCCTGGGTGCGGTTCCGGACACGTCGATCTCCGGACGGCGAGTGGCTCGGGAACTGACGACCATCGTCGAGCGGCGCGGCAAGCCGGGCTCGATTGTCTCCGACAACGGCACCGAGTTCACCTGCAATGCCATGCTGGCCTGGTGCAAGGACACTAGTCTAGCATCAACTGGCACTTCATCGCACCGGGCAAACCGATCCAGAATGCCTTCGTCG
>CADEDX010000627.1 GCA_902826195.1 uncultured Bradyrhizobium sp.
ATGCGACCACGTTGGGTGGCGGGGTTGGCTGGCAGCTTCACAAAGCAGGCGGGACTTCGTCTCTCCGCTCCGTTGAGCCGTCAAAGCGTTTGATCAGCGACGATGAATGACCGCTTTTGGGCGAGCTCCAGCCGGATCCGTAGGGTAGGCGCGACCGGCAATTCCCGGGCTGACCCTGCCATTGGTAGCAATGCCGTGAGGGCTTGAAGTTGGGCCCTATTGCCACGATTGCACTTCGCGCCAACAGTGGCCCGAGAACCTTGGAGTAGGTCAACATCTCGAATTGCCGAGGTGAATCCGTGCTGGGTGAGTTTGGATAGGATCGATGACTCAACAGGGGGACGGATCGGGGCGAGAGCCGTCCAGTATTGAAACTGTGGTGGCGATGCTTCCTGTCATCCTGCCAATAGCCGGAGGCAACACCGGCGGCGCGCTTGGTGCGCTTTTGGGGGCAGTTTTTTACTTTATTGCGTGCGTCGCATCGATGCGAGTGTTTGCCAGCGGCAGGTCGGTTCGGCAAAAATTCGGGCTAGCCTCTGCGATTGGCGTGGCTGCAGCCTTAGCGTTCTTTTTCGTGTTTGAACTGTTTTGGCGGCGGTCGCCGTTCTATTGGCCCTAGCTGGCGCCTCTCAGGGCCAGAGCTGGATACGAAGCAAGCCTATGACGAACTGTGGATGACCGCCTTTGGGCGATGAGCTGCCGTGTCCGCGAGGGCAGGCTGACTGGCTCGATTGGATGGACTCAGCCCTATTGCCACAATCGCAGGCCCGGCTAACTCGGGGCCCGAAGCAGACATTCACCTCAACCACTGCTAAAGAAAGCGAATGCTCCCGCGTTTGATAAAATCGACACAGCCGTCTGAACGCGACCAGCGCGTAGTGGCTGCAGTTGCAAGCGTATGTCCACAAGCACAGATCGTGCAATTCCTGGCCGACACGCCGGGTCAGTGCGAGGACTTCATTGCCGTATTGGTGGACGAAGGCGTTGTGGTTGGCTTTGAGCTTGATCGGCTTGATTTGTTAGCTCCTGCCAGAGACGTCACTGTTTCCGATGTCCGGACCTATGCGAGGCAAGCAAGGGGCATCCACGCCAAAGAGCTCATCAAAGCACGCGCGATCGCCAAGGAAGAACTAAAACGAAGGTCGGACTGACTGCATTTGGGCGAGCTCCAGCCTGATCAGCAGGACAGGAACGACCGGCAACTTACGCGCGCGGCAGCCATTGGTAACCCAGACCAGGCCTCGTCAAGTTGGGGCCCATTGCCGACATTGGCTGATTTCTGAGAAGTGGTAACTTATCTCGATGCGTGAGGACCTTTTCTTGTCGCCGGGCACGCGTGTTCGATACGACGGCCTGGAAGATGGGCCGGAGTTTGGTGTCGTTGTGCATTGCTGGTTCAGTGACGAAATCGGCGCTTATGACTGCTACGTGGCTTTCTTCGGCGGTTCTATCCCGTCAGGAAGGCCCGATCAGAAGCCGTACGTGTTGCGCTACGCATCGCTGTCCCTTGTTGTGATTGAGTGACGGTCTGAACGTCCGTCGTTGGGCGAGGTCCAGCCTGATCAGCAGGGCAGAAGCGACCGGCAGTTCACGCGCGACCCTGCCATTGGTAACATCATCGGATGGGCGCGAAGTTGGGGCCCATTCGAGACACTCGCTGGACGGCTGGGATGCAACAACTTACTTGCTCGCCGGAACACCGGCCGCAATCATGAAGTCCACGAGCTCGCGGGTCGTCCTGAAGCCCTTGAGATCGTCCGGGTGAAAGGGCCAGACGAGGTTCGGGTCCGCGCCTCTGTCCAGCAACATTCTCATTGCGTCCGTATGCTTGTTGTCGAGCGCGATCTTGAGTGGCGTGCTACCCTTCTTGTCCGCCCAGTTCAGCTCCGGCTTCTTGTCGAGCATCCAGCCCAGCCCGGCCAGGTTACGGTTTGCCACCGCCCAATGGAGCGCTGTCATTCCTTGCTCGTCGGTCAGTTCCGCGATCCGGACGGGCTTTTCGCCGGGCGGCAGAATGGTTGCGTTGATCGCAGCCTGCATCCGATTGGTCTTGATGGCCTGCAGAAACGTCTTTTCGGCCTCGCTTTCCGGCGGGCGGATCGGGGCCTTCACAGGGACTGCGAGCTTGATCGCGCCCCGCGGCGTTGCGGTTGGCTTCTTTGCAGCGTCAGTGATCGCGGCGGCGACCGACGTCAGGCGCGATCCGGTCGGAGGCGTCGCACCGCATGCAATATTCGCAATCTGCTCGACCTCCGTGCCCGACACGATTGGCAGGGCCCTGTCGAACACCTGCACGGTCCCCGACGCCCCCTTGTCGTCCACGGGCATCTCCATCACCAGCCTCAGAGCACGCGGCGTGCACGTAACTGCGTATCCTACCCACGCTCCTCGCATAGCCGCAGTCTCCTTCTCCGCGTCAGAGAAGATCATTAGCGAAAGGATTTCGATGGCGTTGGGCACACTCGGCGATGGTGATGCGGAATCCAGAAGGACGTAGCGAGCGATCGGCTGGACGCCCTTCGGCGACAACCGGACAAGTTTCAGGGAGGCAGGCGCCGGCGACTTTGCCGCTGGAGCTGGGGCTGCGGGAGTCATCGCATCGTTGATCGCGGCCACTGTCGTCGTCAGCCGCGTTCCGTCTGGCGCTTTCCTTGTCTGGCACGCAATCCCGCCGACAACTTCCAAAATCGTGCCTTTCGTGATCGAGCCTTTCAAGCCGACACTCGATGCGCCCAACGTCTTGGCCTGACGATCCAGCCGGATCATGGCGCCCAGCTCCCACGTTCCCGCCTTGCAGTTAATGGCATACTCGACCCAGGCCGCCGTCATGCCCGGAAACTCCTTTGGCCCCTCCGGATAGACCCACAGCCCCCAGATGCCGACGGTGTCGGGCTGTGCGAGCGGCTTCCGCATGTTCTCGTCAACATAGTAGACAATCGTCTTGTCCGTTGCTGCCGGCAGGCGGGCCAGAGCAATCGGTTTTCCGCCCGTGCCTGGAACCACAACCGTCGAGCCTGCTGGCGCGCTGGCCGGCGCCTGCGCCTGCGCCTGAGTGACGTTCGTCGGCACGACGAGGCTGACGACCCCGTCCTTGAAATCCAGCGGATAGACTTTGCAGACAGCAACGCTTGCAGTGATCTCCGTCCGCGTCTGTGTGCGCTCCTGCTGATAGCCCCTTTGCTGAGGCAGGTGCATGAGGACGACGCCGCAGTTGGCGTTGGGCGAAGCGTCGTAGCAGCTCTTTACGTAGAGCTGCCGCCCATCGGGACACAGATAGCCGCCTGAATCCGGCCCAACCGCCAGCTTCGCGCTGCCCTGTGCAGCAGCCGAGAGCGCAACCGCTCCGGCGCCAATGACCGCGACCAACCACCCCAGCCGAGCTTTCATCAGAGCCCCATTTTGTGTTGGGGCAGTAAACGCCCGTCGTGTGGTGGTCGCAAGCGTCAAAGCGCTGGGTTTACGCACGGGCCTTGCCGTGCGGAGCCTGCATCGGTCACGATCCGTGGCAGGTCGAATGTCGACTTCTGGGCGATGACCTGCCGAAGCGCGGCACCGTTTCTGACCGGCAGGAGTTCGACTCAGCCTGATCGCCACATTCCGGGTCACGACGAACTCGGGGCCCATTCCCGACTTTGAGAGTTTCATCGGTTCTTGCTATTGAAGCCCCATGGCGAGCCGCATTCTCACGGTGGAAGACACGTTCGACATTACCGGGCGGGGACTGATTGTCGTCCCGGGTCCGACACTCGACGCCTATGACGGTCCCAACGAAGTCCCCGTTGAAATCAAACGACCGGACGGATCAACACTAGCTGCGACACTCAGCTTCACACGAGCTTTTCTGATACCCGCGCCGAAGGTGCCGCGTTGGGAGTTGATTTTCCGAGGTCTCTCGAAGCCCGACGTTCCGATTGGATCGGAAGTCTGGGGCTGATGTCGCTTTTTGGGCGAGGAATTGCCGTCAAGCGTACAATAGGGGAGCGAGGTGTAGTGAGCTCG
>CADEDX010000628.1 GCA_902826195.1 uncultured Bradyrhizobium sp.
GTTCGACCGACCTAATTGTAGTAATCAGGCGGTTGCGGGAGACGGGGGAAATACCGGGCGACGGTCCCCCGAATGCCGACCATTGAAAGGGCATCCGCCTTCAACTTTCCAGAAACAGGAGCGCCTCATGAGTGATCACGCTATCTCACCTGCCTCTGCAAAGACCACGACCGGCGGCCTCGTTGCCATGCTCTACGGCATCGCCGCTTACCTGTTGTTTCTGGCCACTTTCCTCTATGCGATTGCCTTCGTGGGCAACCTGCCGGTGCCCAAGACCATCGACAGCGGCGTGCCGGGGCCGCTTGTTCCATCCCTGATCATCAATGCCCTGCTGCTCGGCCTGTTCGCCATCCAGCACAGCGTGATGGCGCGTCCGGCCTTCAAGCGCTGGTGGACACGCCTCGTGCCGCCTGCGGTCGAGCGCACGACATTCGTGCTGCTCGCCAGTCTCGCATTGCTCCTGCTCTATTGGCAGTGGCGGCCGATGACGGATATCGTCTGGTCGGTGACCGATCCGCTTGGCGCGATCATGCTTGAGGTGGTCTCCGGGATCGGCTGGACCGTGGTGCTCGCCAGCACGTTCATGATCAACCATTTCGAGCTGTTCGGCCTGCGCCAGGTGATGGCGCGCCTGCTCAGGCAGGAATTGCCGCCGGCCACATTCAAGACGCCGATGCTCTATAAGTCCGTGCGTCATCCGATCTATCTCGGCTTCCTGATCGCCTTCTGGGCGACGCCGGTGATGACGGCCGGACACCTGCTGTTCGCCATCGCGACCACCGGCTACATCCTGATTGGCATCTGGTTCGAGGAGCGCGATCTGATCACGCTGTTCGGCGACCAGTACCGCCGCTACCGGGAGCAGGTATCGATGCTGATCCCGCTACCGCGACGCAAAGCGCGAGGATGATTTTAGGCTAGTCGTTTCCCATGATGCCCGGCCTCGCGCCGGGCATCGCAAGCCGCGGGCGAGACGGCGCGCCTAGCCATCGCGGCCCGAATTCATGTAGCGTTGGCGTTAGATCAATCACATCGCGAGACAACATGGCGCGCAGCGCAGTGAAGAAGATCGAGACCAGCACGAGCCTGCTGGAGGCTGCCAAGAAGGTGCTGCGTCGTGCCGGCTATGCGGGACTCTCGACCCGGGAGGTCGCGGCGGAAGCCGGTGTGCCGCTCAGCCAGATCCACTATCATTTCGGCTCCAAGCAGAACCTGGTCCTCCAGCTGTTCGAATATCTCAATGCCCAGCTTCTGGACCGGCAGAACACATTGTTCGGAGACCCATCCCTGAAACTGTCCGAGCAATGGGACCGCGCCTGCGACTATCTGGATGAGGACATTGCCTCCGGCTACGTGCGCGTGCTGCAGGAGCTGATCGCGGTGAGCTGGCATGACGTGGAAGTCGCCAAGGTGATCCGCGGCGGCATCATGGCCTGGGTGGACCTGATCGTTGGCCTGGCAAAGGCGGCAGAACAGAAGATCGGCCCGCTCGGCCCCTTCTCGGCGGAGGAAGTCGGCGCGATCGCGGCCTCCAGCTTCATCGGGGGCGAAAGCCTGTTCCTGCTTGGCCTCGAGAAGAAGGGCTCGCCGATCCGCGCATCGCTTCGTCGCGTCGGCGATCTGATCCGGATTGCGGAAGGACCCCGTCAGAAATGAGGTGAAGCATGCGCGCAAGACTGCCAGACCGTGACGGCGTGATTACCCGCGACGGCGTCAATCTCGCCTACGAAATCTATGGCGATGCCCCGGACACCATGCTGTTCATCCCGCCCTGGAGCATCGTTCACTCGCGCATCTACAAGGCGCAGCTTCCTTACTTCAGCGAGCGCTTCCGCTGCATCACCTATGACGGCCGCGGCAATGGCAAATCCGATCGCCCGGGCGATATCGCCGCCTACTCGCTCGACAATTACCTGGCCGATGCCCTCGCCGTGATGGATGCCCTCGATGTCGAGCAGGCGATCCTGGTCGGGCTCTCGTTCGGCGGCCTGCTCGCCTCTATTATCGCCGCCCACCATCCCGAGCGCGTCCGGGCAGCCATTCTCGCCGGTACCATCACGACCATAGGACCTCCGCACTATGAGAGATTTGACACCTCTCACTTCACGGCCAAGCGCGACAGCTACGAAGGCTGGGACAAGTTCAACCGCGACTACTGGCTGAAAAATTATCCTGATTTCGCGGAGTTCTTCATCCGCAATATCTTCAACGAGCCGCATTCGACCAAGCAGATAGAGGACGCCGTCAGCTGGGCCGTCGAGACCAACGGACCGACGCTGCTCAAGACGGTGGCCGCGCGCGCCATTCTGCCGGCCTTCGACGTCAGCGAGCAGATGTACCGCAAGATTCGCTGTCCGGTGCTGTTCATCCACGGCGACAACGACCAGATCCAGCCTTACGCGCGCGCGGAGGCCGCGCACGCCGAGGTGAGCGGCGCGCAGTTCATCACGATCGAAGGCGGTGGACATAACCCGCTTGGGCGCTATCCGGCAAAAGCCAATACCCTGATCAACGATTTTATCGATCGGCGTCTGGGCATTACCGCGCCCACGCGTGCGCCCTTGCCGCGCACGACACGCGAGAAGCGCGCCCTCTATCTCTCGTCTCCAATCGGCCTCGGCCATGGCCGCCGCGACATCGCCATCGCGCGCGAGCTGCGAAAGCTCCATCCGGACCTGAAAGTTGACTGGCTGGCACAGGACCCGGTCACACGCTTGCTCGAAGCCTGCAACGAGCACGTCCATCCACTCAGCGCGCGACTTGCCAGCGAAACTCGGCATATCGAGCTCGAAAGCGGCGAGCATGAACTGCACTGCTTTCAGGCGATCCGCCGCATGGATGAGGTACTCATCAAGAATTTCATGATCTTCCAGGACGCCGTCGAGCAAGGCGGCTATGACCTCGTGATCGCGGACGAGGCCTGGGATATCGACCATTACTGGCACGAACACCCCGAACTGAAGAAGGCAAAGCTCGCATGGTTGACTGACTTTGTCGGATATGTGCCGATGCCAGCCGGCGGCGAACAGGAAGCGCGGCTGACGGCGGACTACAATGCGGAGATGATCGAACATATCGAGCAACATCCGGGCGTACGCGATCGCGCGATCTTCGTCGGCACACCCGAGGACATTGCGCCGCTGTCGTTCGGCGCGGACCTGCCTCTGATGCGCGACTGGATCCCAAAACATTTCGATTTTGCCGGTTATGTTATCGGTGAGCATCCCCAAAACTTCGGCAGTCGGGAATCGCTGCGCCAAAGGCTGGGTTACCGCGACGACGAGCGAGTTTGCATCGTCACCGTCGGCGGCTCGGGCATCGGTGCGCACCTCATACGGCGTATTCTCCAGGCCTATCCTATCGTGAAGACCAAACTTCCGGAGCTGCGCATGATCGTGGTCGCGGGGCCACGCATCGATGCGGCTTGCCTCGCCGCGCCTGATGACGTCGAAGTGCGGGCGTTCGTCCCCAATCTCGATCAGCACCTCGCCGCCTGCGACGTTGCGCTGGTCCAGGGCGGGCTCACGACATGCATGGAGCTGGCGGCCGCCGGAACGAGCTTCATCTATTTTCCGCTGCGAAATCATTTTGAGCAGACTTTTCACGTCGCCCACCGCCTTCGTCGCTATGGCGCGGGCACGCAAATGGATTTTATCGCCTCGACTCCGGAGATGATTGCCGATGCGGTAGCGCTTGCCGTCTCCTGGCCGAACCATTCAAAGCCCGTCGAAGCCGACGGACCGAGCAAGGCCGCCGCGATGATTTCGGAGCTGCTCTAGTGCCGGATGACAGGCCTGTCCAAGGCTGGGCTTTGCAATAGCGGGCGACCTGGTCAATCTGTTCCGCGTTCATCTGGCGGGCGATGTTGTTGATCTGGCTGATGTCGTTGCGCGGTTGTCATATTGCTAGACTAGCGGTTTGTACGATCATGAAATAGCGCTAGCTAGAGCATCCGGCACTTAACTTGATGCATATCCGTCGTGACAGAAATAGTTT
>CADEDX010000629.1 GCA_902826195.1 uncultured Bradyrhizobium sp.
GCAGCTTGGGATGCTGCGATTCTAAATCTTTCCAAAGGTAAGCGAACGTCAGGGCGTTGTCGTTTCGAGGGCCAACAAGTCCCGACAAGCGGCTGATCGCGGCCTCAATGGCGTTCTCTCCAAACGCCCTGCGAAGAAAGCCGCAATATGCGGCACGACGTAGTGTCGCGAACGCGGGCTCGAGCTCCGCGTCGCAGGGTGCATCCGGCTCATCCCGCCGATGCCTCATGGTGTCGGCGGCGCCTCCGGTCGCGCGCCCATCCAATCGGCAGGACGTGAGTACGGACACATCGAGCGCATGGCGCACCTTGAATTCATTTTGGTCGAGCAGGGCGGTAAAGGCACCGTCCTCCCCCAACGCCTGGTCGGGCAACCCGCCGACCGCGTCGTAGGCGGCAAGGGTGACCGCAAGGCTGGCGCCGGACGAGACGCGATGATTGGGCCATGGATCGTGCGGCCGCGGATCGCAAAGCGCGTAGATCTCGGCGACCAGCCGCAAATAGTTGTCTTCGAGACGCCCCCGCGCGAGGAAAGCCGTCCCATGCGAAACGATCTCCTCGGCCTCGGCGTCGATGTAGCCCGCAACACAATCCGCTCCGGCGGCGAGATGCGTCATGTTGCCGGCGAACCACGATGGCGTCACCACGCTGTCAGCGTCGGTGGTCAGCAAAATGCGCTGGCCCGCAGCCGTGGTGAGCCGCTCCCTGGCTTCCTGCATCGCCCGACGCCGGGCTACGCCCGCCGTCGCATTTTGCGAGAACTGGACTTCCAGCACTTCCAAGGGATACGGCACGGCGGCGGCAAGCTCGCGCGCGATCCGGGCGGTTCGGTCCGTCGAATTGTTCACCAAGACCAGGACGCCAAAATCGCCGGCCGCGATCGGCGCTCCGAAGCGATCGCGCTGAACGGCAAGAGCGGAGAGACAGCGCGAAATGCGATCCGCTTCGTTTCGGGCGGGTATCGCGACGATGGCGCGACATCTTCTGAGATGGATCATGCCTGGATGGACGATTATCGAACTATCGATGTCGCGACATTTCATTCGGGTTCTTTCCATGCAGCAAAACCAAACCCGGCTCGATCCCATGAGTTCCTACCAGAGCCGTTGTTGGCAAAAGGAGCGGCTTATTAGGCTGCTGAATGGAAACTTCATTGGGCTTTCGACTGGCCGCCGCGAACGCCGAACGAATTCGCCCCGATCCTACGAAGACGGTGCAATAGCGCGCAGCGGTTTCCGGATGGCCTACAGTTGGCATGGAAGGGCGGGTTTCGCGCAGAGGAGGGCGCTTCGATCCACCGCGTGCCAAGGAGCATCTTTTCCTTCGGAAGGGCCTGGGCGGAAACCGGCATCGTGGAGATCTGCGAGACTCGCCGGTTGCATTTTTCGGATGTCAGTCGGCTGCGTCTCCGGCTGGTTTGCGGACAACGCACGTAGACTGCGGTTATGGAGCAGAACTGGCCTTCTCGCTTGTGGCTTGTTCGGCACGGCGAAGTGCCGGCAAAGTGGCGCGCGATACGGCTTATGCGATGGTGGCGAGGACCACTGCTATCGAGTCGCGAGATGTCGATGTTCCTCTAAGTGGCGTTCGGATCGCCCGCCGTAGTTCTCTGCCCATCTGGAATTGCTCCATTGCCGGAACGAAGCCATCAGGCGACCATTGCGTTCCGCTTCCTTCATAGTTGCCCGGTCAGACGGGCATCGCCCGCCGACTTGCGGGCGTCTGAGACGCTTAAGGGGTGCGTCCCATGACACGTGGAACGTTTCCAAAATAAGAGCATTGCTTCCGTCGACGCATAGCCGGAGAACCAGCATGAAGATCGAAGATTTCGCGGGATCCGTGCCTCAGTTCTTGCCGGAAAAATTCTTCGTTGGCCGGCTGGAGGGCTGCGGAGTGATTGAGAGCCTGGTGGGCAACCTGCAGAAGCGCGCCAGCATAACCGCTGTGGGAACGTTCGAAGAGGAGACCGAAACGGTCCTGTTTACCGAGACCTATACCTTCGACGACGGTCATAGCGACACACTGCATTGGACGATACGGAAGACCGATACGGGCCGTTATACGGGGCATGAGAACAAGGTTGAAGGCAGCGCCGAAGGAGAACAGGCGGGTTGTGCGTTCCGCTGGCGCTACACGCGCGATACGCCACAGAGAGATGGTTCCACCACGAAATTGAATTTCGAGGATTGGTTTTACGCTATAAGCGAGCGGTCCTGCATGGTGCGCGGCAGCGCCGGCCGCGCAGGTCTCCCGTTCGCAACCGCACACGTCGCCTATTTCAAACTTTAGACCGCAGACCGTGTCGGGATGCTCCCATTCGGCGGGAACTACCCGCTCGCTAACCGATTGTGTGAAGTAGTGTCTTGGGAGCGATGTAGCCAACATAATCACAGCTCGATTTGAAACGCGCGAAAACGCCGAGCTCGCCGTCGAGCATTTGGCTCAGCAGTTCAAGTTGACCAGAGATTGTGTTTCGGTACAACCAAAGCCATTCAGCTCACCGTATCACTCATCGCAAGCGGAGAGTTCAGTTCGTCGGCATTCTGCCGGCGTCGGTCGCGGCACGAAACGCGCATCACGCCGCTTTGCGGACGTTGCCTTTGAAATCCCCAAGCCCACGTATTTCAGCCGAGATCGTGTTCCTGAAAAACCGAACGCTGAGCCCTGCGGTTAAAGCGTTCATTAATATCACGCGAGAAGTTGCCAAATCACTTGAGTACGGACATCGATGAAACGGATGTCCGCTGTTGGCCCATCAACCGACAGGTTTAAAAGGTTCACTCAAGTCCGCTTGGACGGGTAGTGCCGACCTTAGTCTTCGCCGGCTTGAAGGACTGGCAATGACCATAAGCCACCGGCGTACTGGGATAAAGCAGAGTCTCCTACTTGGGATCGGCCCGGGCTTCCAAGCCACGGAGTTGCGTAGCGACGGTCAAGTCGCCAATTTTCCTACCCATTTCCTTTCCCACTTCTGTCGAGAAGCGGTAGTGGAAGCCGGCATAGATGCGTGCGTTCGACACCTCTTCGCTATAGTCTTGAAGTCGCGTCCATTTTCGGGTCACACTCGGCGCCGTAGGGCTCGTCATCGAGAACTCCCCAAACTCGTCGCCGACGATCTGTTGGAGAACGGTCGACACGGCAGCTGACACGATACAGTGGGCGCACGGATATTCCGGATGCATCGGCGTATCACCGAGCGGCATCCAGGATGCATCACCAGGAGTTGCCGGATTCCGCGTAATGTCCGCATTCCGGATGGCGGTCACCGGTCGCCAGAAATTGTATGCGTACTTCGCTTCGAAGACCGCGACGATTGCATCGTTCGCGGCAATCTCAGCAAGTGCGAAAAGACGCGCACAGTCAACCAAATCCATGCGTTTTGCCGAAGCAGCTTGGCGGATGATTGGATTGAAGCTGGGAGGCCCTACAAGAAACCAGAAGCGGCCTATGCTTGTCTGCTCTGCTGTCCGAATGGTGCTATCACGAGCGCCAAGCGCCCGAATTTCGTTGAGATCTCTTGTCCAAGTTTCGGAATCAAGAGGGGGAGGCGGCGCCGGACGGAATTGAGAACCCGACTTCATGACCCAGCTGGTCGTCGCCCCAACCGTCGTTGAGATCGGCACTACGGTCGGCACGTAAACCCCTGGGGTGGTATGGGGCCGATACGTTTCCCGAGCGTCGCTTCCGTCATTCGCCCGCGCGGCGATCAGTCCGGCAGCGACCGCTTTGCCAAGTTCGATTGCTTTCGCCTTTCCTTCAGTGGCCGGGATGCCGGACAGTGAGGTATCTAACGTCGCATCAAGCGCGGGTTTGTGATCCGGATAGATCGCGAGAAGGATATTATAAGCTGCAGATGCGGCCGCGGCTTCTCTCGACGTGGAACGGTCCGCAGAGAGGTCCAGCTTGTATGGCGTGTATCGTCTTTCGATCGCGTTGACGGCCTCGAACATCGCAACATGAAGCATCGACATTGTACGAGCCTGC
>CADEDX010000630.1:0-1404 GCA_902826195.1 uncultured Bradyrhizobium sp.
AACTGAGGAACGCCGATCCATTGCACATGGAGCGTCATGTCGGTGAAGGACGCTAATCCTGCATCGGTATGCAGGGGAGCAAATACTACCGAACTCATTGCTTCGAGTCCGACCATGGCGCCTGCGCTGCACGACGTGACGGCACCCGGGACCATCCGCTGGCAGGGTTTTCCGCCTTTGACGGCGTGATTCTTCAAGAACGCCGTCTGGACAGCGATCTCCGCCTTTGAGACGCCCCGTGCTGACGCGGGCTGCAGGAGGGATGCACACAGGCCCACCATGCAGAGCACGGCCAGCAGCAAACGAGACAAGCTCGTCCGCCGAGGCGCGGTTCCGATGGCATGGGCAGGATTCGGGTGCATTGTTGCTTTCTTCTCTAGCTGGAGCGCGACTGGCAAATCACCAGTCCGTGATGCCTTCGTGTTCCACGCTTGCCAATCACATAAGCATTACCTAATTTAGAAATTACTAATGAGGACAAAGACGATGGTTCCCGATGCCAAGAATCTCGCGGACTTCCAGAAGAACGCGACGGAGGTCGCGGGGATACTGAGCGCGCTCGCCAACGAGCGGCGCCTCATGATCCTCTGCAAGCTGGTAGAATACGGCGAAGCGACGGTGGGCTCTCTTGTCGACGCCGTCGACATAAGCCAGTCGGCATTGTCCCAACACCTTTCGAAGATGCGCGACGAGGGCATCGTCACGTTCCGCAAGGAAAGCCAGACGGTTTGGTACCGCATCGCCGACCCTCGCATCGAAAAGCTGTTCGCGACGCTTCACGACCTGTTCTGCCGCACCGCGCGCAAAGCCCGTAAGCCACGGGGAGCGCTCCGATGACCGAATTCACTCCAGGATCGGCCCTCGCGGGCGGATTGATGATTGGTGCTTCCGCGTCGCTCCTATTGATCCTCAACGGAAGAATCGCAGGCATCAGCGGAATCGTGGCGGGCCTGTTTCAGCGCGACCTCCGAGAGGTCTCATGGCGGGGGGCCTTCGTGGTCGGCGTATTGCTGACGCCCCTCCTCTATGGCGTCATCTTCGGTCCGCTGCCTCCTGTCACGTTCGATGCCTCCGCGGGCGTGATCGTGGTCGCAGGGTTACTCGTCGGCTTCGGCACGCGGCTGGGATCAGGGTGCACCAGCGGCCACGGCGTATGCGGCCTTTCACGCAGATCTCCGAGATCGTTGGTCGCGACCGGCGTCTTCATGATCACCGCCGTCGTTACGGTGCTCGTCACCCGTCACCTGATCGGACAATAGCGATGTTGGCCCTCTCCGCATTCGCCGCCGGACTCCTCTTCGGCCTCGGGCTCAACGTCGCGCAGATGGTGAATCCTGCGAAGGTGCTGGCATTTCTGGACGTCACCGGGTCATGGGATCCGAGCCTCGCTTTGGTGATGGTCGG
>CADEDX010000630.1:1431-3966 GCA_902826195.1 uncultured Bradyrhizobium sp.
CCGCCGGGGTATTCCTGTCCTCGGCGACAAATTGGAGATTCCGAGTCGCCGGGATTTCGACGCCCGTTTGATAGGAGGCGCCGCCATTTTCGGAGTCGGTTGGGGCCTGGTGGGCCTGTGCCCGGGCCCTGCGGTGGCCACGCTGCCGCTCGGTCTCTGGCAAGTATTGGCGTTCGTCGTCGCCATGCTCGCGGGCATCGGTCTTTGCGCCGCTCTTCCGTCCGGCAAGGCAGGATCTTCTTCGCGCGCGGTCGATGCGTGATGCCGGATGTCGTCACCAGCATGCTCACCCTCGTTTCGGGAGGTGTCGTCGGCATCGTGCTTGGCCTGGTGGGCGGCGGCGGCTCGATCCTCGCAGTGCCTCTGCTGGTCTACGTAGTCGGCGTTAGGTCCCCGCATGTGGCCATCGGCACCAGCGCGGTCGCCGTCGCGGCGAGTGCGGCGGGAAACCTGCTCTCGCACTGGAAAAACGGAAACGTCAAATGGGGTTGCGCCGCCGTCTTCGCGGCGGCGGGCGTCGTTGGCGCCTTCGGCGGTTCGACGGCGGCCAAGGCGGTCGACGGTCAAAGGCTTCTGGCATTGTTCGGACTGGTGATGGTCGTCGTCGGTCTGCTCATGCTGCGGCCCCGGTCCTCGGAAGGCGATCCCGACGTCAGATTGACGACGGAGTCCGCCGGCAAGCTCGCTCCGCTTCTCATCGGCGTAGGATTCACCGTCGGATTGTTCTCGGGGTTCTTCGGGATCGGCGGCGGCTTTCTGATCGTGCCGGGCCTGATGCTGGCGACCGGAATGCCGTTATCGAACGCCATCGGGACGTCGCTGTTCGCCGTGAGCGCTTTCGGCGCGGCAACGGCCGCGAGCTACTCGGTCTCGGGCCTCATCGATTGGCCCATGGCCGGCCTGTTCGTTCTCGGTGGTCTCGCCGGGGGCGTGGTCGGTGTCCGGATCGGGAAGATTCTAGGCGCCCGGAAGCGGGCGCTTACCCTTGTCTTCGCGAGCCTGGTCATCCTGGTTGGAGTCTACGTCGTGGCCAAAGGCTTCGGGCAACCATCGACTGTGGCATGAAAAGAGAAAATGAAATGACGAACGAGAAATCCACCTGCCGCCACGGCTGTCCCGTCGTGACCGGCTTCTTCGAGAAGCGCACGTCGAGCGTCCAGTACGTCGTTGCCGATCCGGAGACGCTGGAATGCGCGATCATCGATCCCGTCCTCGATTTCGATCCGAATTCCGGCGCGACGGCGACGACTTCGGCGGACGCCCTGCTGGCCCACATCGAACGTGAGGGTTACAGGTTGGTCTGGATCCTGGACACACATCCGCACGCCGATCACTTCTCCGCTGCGGGTTATCTCAGATCGAAAACCGGCGTGCCGACTGCGATCGGTGAAAAGGTCGTCGACGTGCAGAAGCTGTGGAAGCGTATCTACAATTATGCCGACACGTTCGCGACCGACGGTTCGCAATGGGACAAGCTCTTCGGCGACGGCGAACGCTTCAGGATCGGCAACCTGGACGTGGAGGTCCTGCTGACGCCGGGCCACACGTTAGCTTCTATCGCCTATCTCGTCGGCGACGCGGGGTTCATCCACGATACGATCTTCATGCCGGACGGCGGTACCGCCCGCGCGGACTTCCCGGGCGGCAGCGCGCGCGCGCTGTGGTCCAGCATTCAGAGGATCATGGCTCTTCCCGACGACACCCGGTTGTTCACGGGCCACGACTACTGTCCCGGCGGACGCAAGAAGCCCCTTTGGGAAAGCACCGTCAAACAGCAACGCGTTGAGAACACCCATTTAACGAAGGCGAAGACCGAGGAAGAGTTCGTCGCGCTGCGCGACGCCCGGGACCGCGAACTTCCGATGCCGAAGCTCATCCTTCACTCTCTTCAGGTAAACATCCAGGGCGGGCGATTGCCGGAACAGGAAGAAAACGGCAAGCGTTACCTGAAGATTCCGCTCGACGCGCTTGAGCCCGCCCCTTGGGACGATTGATCGCACCTCCAAACCTCACAGAATGAAAGGACTCCGTCATGAAAACCGCTAACCAACTTGTGGTTGACGCCAACGGACAGATCGAGACGCTTGCCGCCGAGGAGGCGATCAAGCTCAAGGACGACGGAAACGTCGTCTTCGTCGATCTGCGGGAGCCTGGTGAGGTGGAGAAAGGTTCGCTCACGGGAGCGGTGCACGTCCCACGCGGACTTCTAGAGTTCCAGATCGACCCGGAGAGCCCCTCGCATAATCCAAAGCTTGCCGGAAAAAAGAAGCTGGTGCTGTACTGCGGCTCGGGCGGCCGTTCGGCATTGGCTGCCAGAACTTTGAAGGATATGGGCGTAACGAACGTGGCTCACGTCGCCGGCGGTTTTCCTGCGCTACAGAAGGCTCTAGGCGGGAACAAGCCGTCCTGAAGCGAAGCGGCCCGAAGCTTGGTTACCTTCGCAGAAACCGGCTGAACTGAAAACGCTTCGTGTTGCCGCCGGGAGGCGTATGATCGTTCCGTCGGGAATCCTCCAATTCGAACGCCGGTCCAAGC
>CADEDX010000631.1 GCA_902826195.1 uncultured Bradyrhizobium sp.
ATCGCATTGACCGTGCCGTGACAAAGACCGGAGTTAAAGCTATTGGCCGCAGTCTCGTCCGAAAGAAGCGCGCGGGCGCACGCGCCCCACATGTCGCTGCCCTTTGTTCCCCACGTCGCCGCGTTAGCCGTTGTGGCCGCGAGCAGGAATACGCTGGTCAGGATCGTCGCAAGGCGCATTCTGTCCCCCTACAATATCGGCCGTCGCTTGCAACCGCTCCTGTCAGAGCGGTGTCGCCGATGACCACATCACTTCGTAGGCGTCGATCTTGAGCTTACCCGCGTCCGGCGGCATGCGGACGAGACTGGTGTGCGCGCGCTTCGCCAAATCCTTGAACGATTGCCCGAGCACGAAAGCCGTCTTGCCGTCGATCAAGATCAATCGATCATGCAGGCTGCGCGGTGCACCGAGCCGCACCTCAAGGGGTTGTTTCATCTGTTGCGCCCAGTGCTCCGCCGCTGGCTTCAGCGATTTGCTATACACAGCGTCGGTCAAAACCCGGACCGACACACCATCGGGCGCGAGCGGGGCATAGTCGATCAGCAACTTGGCGTCGGCGTAGGGGTCGATAATGAACACGTCCGCCGTCGCCGTGCCCAGCGCCTTGCCCACCGCAGCGAACGCATCGAAGGAATGCCCGGCGGCGATGAACGCTCCCTGCAGCTCGGCGGGTGCCTGAAGCTCCGCCTTCGCAAGGGCCTGATGTGCGACGGTCAAAATCATGCTCGCGTTTGTATCGCGCAGCGGGCCTTGAAGGTTTTGTGACGCGATCTTGAAATAGACGAGGCTGGTGCTGTCGGCCAGCTTGCCCGCTTCGATGAGCGCCAGAACTTGTGCGACCCATCGGTACGTTGCGCCTGTCGGATCGGCGTTAAGGTCGGGCGTGTCGGCGATCAAGCCGCCCAGCCGCAGATAGAGCGCTTCAGCCGTCAATTGGTCAGTCATGCCCGCCCCCGCGTCCACTTTCAGTGTGACGGGCCGCTAGGGGTTTGCCAACATCAAAGCGACTGTGTTCCCGCTCTAATAATCGATCGTCAGCGTCCTCCCGAGGGCGCGAGTTCCTGCGTGGTCCGCGCGACCGCGCCGTATGAATATATTTGCAATTCATCATTTGGCGTTAAATTATGTGCATCCCAGTACACAAAGGCGGGTGCGCGATGGGGCGCATGTCGAGCGCCCAAGCGTTGATCCTCGTCGCGGTGGTCGTCGTCGCGCTTCTTATGATGCATCAATCAGGAAGCCTGTTCTGATCGATCAGATGATGCCCAGCTCCCCATCGTAGGTGATATAGACCTCGCCAACCTTTTTGCCGACATTATCCATCAAGGGATGATGACCGTCTTGGCCACAAAACTCGTCCTTCTCGATGCGGTCAGCCAACCGGCGCAGCACATCCGCAGCCCACTTATTCATTGTCGCATCATTAGGGCCTTCAAACTCCATTTCGACATCGCACTTCAAGTGCGGGATAACACCATCATCAGCATCATCACGATGACCATCACCATCGCCATCACCATCATACATGGACGCGCTCTCCCGTGGACATCCGTCGATTGAGTAGAACAATTACGATTGTATCCTGTAGGTGGTCAAGACGTGTGAGCCACACGACCGTGAGCCGCGTTTTGAGGTGACGCCGCCTTGGGGCAAGCTGGTTCCGCTCTCGCCTTGTCACGGGAGTTGCCACTTGCCGTGTGCGTGACGGCAGCTCGACGCCTTGGCGCTGGGCGTTGTGCCCGGCTCGTCAACAGCCGCAATCTGTAGCGGCTTGCCCCCGGCGACTGTGAACGGGCATCATCTCGACCATGGGCACCAAGTCACGCGAGATGATCTACGGCGCGTCCGTTCGGGCGGCGGCAGAGCGTGCAGCCGAAGCGCGCAAGCAAGCCGACCGGCTCGCCGTCGAGGCGTGGAACAAGCGCATGCTCGGCTTTCAGGGGCCGGCGCAGCCGTCTCCTGCGCTGGGTGACGCGATCAACGCCGGGTTTGGCTATCTCGAAGTGAAATGCCTCGGCTGCAACACGCATCAAACTGTTCCACTCAACATCGTGAGGCGCCCGAAATCGACGCCGATACATGAGTTGGAGCGTTACATGCGGTGCAGGGATTGCTCACGGGTTCAGGGGCGACCATTCAAGCGGAGCCATCTGGTGGCGCTGCGACCGACGAAGATTTCAACCGACGGACCGGCGTCGACGTGGTGGCCGGTTCCGGTACGCTGAGGTGGACGAAAGAAGCCGCCGTTGTTTTTTTGGGGCTAGACTTATGAACATTAGCGGTGCGATCAGGCGATTTGAGAGGCGTAGCCGGATCTTGCAGTGGCAAGCATGGCTATTCCTACTGTTGGTAGTTATCCTGATGGCGTTTGGAGCTTATATTATCTTCACTGCGTCAAGTTTGACCGCAAGAGATATTGGAGGCCAAGATTTCGACAAACGGCTCGAAAGCACGCAGGCGGAAATCTCGAAGCTCAACGAGGAGTATACGTCGTTAGTACAGGTCATTGGAGCTGAGCGCTCAGCATGCGGAAAAGCGTATGGTGAATTGTTTAGCCGATGGCCAGTGGATGAAGCGACGAAAAAGCGACACACATTTGGACAACTTAATTTCCCGACCGATCACCTTCCTGATGGAGACGAAGTTGCTCGCTTAATCTCCAGTGAAGTCGCGAAAACCCCCGGCTTTGCACAGAATAGCTTCCAGTTGAATTTTTTTGAATGTGACCCGGCGATCTTTTTAGTAGGGGGGCCAGAGACTTTTGAGGAAATCGTTCGCTCTCTCGCTGGTAGAGGCAGAGCGTTTGATCGCTCACGCCTAGTTTCTGCTCAAAAACGAAGTGTAGCAGTTGCGGAGCAGCGTGACTTTCTAAATTCGGTGAGCAGTACAATTTACGCCGCAAAAGTGCAAGCAGCAGCTACGGGGTCCGCGGGTGCACCCCCGACACAGAGCTCTGACAACAGCGATCTGCTTCTCCGGCTGATACAAACGAGCATCACAAGATTTGGTGTGCTTGCTGTAATCGGCTTTCTCGTCAGCATTTTGGTTTCGCTCTACCGATACAACATTCGGCTATCTGCCTTTTACATCGCACGAGCGGACATTATGCGCCTTAGCGGCGAGAATACCACCGTGTCTGACTTTGCTGTTCTAGCAGCAGCGCTTACGCCGCATTTGGAATTTGGAAAAACGCCTCCACCACCGCTGGCTCAACTGAGCGATCTTATAAAGAGTGTGAAGGACGCCAAGTAGAAACGCTGACCCCAAGTCGGCTGGCCAAAGGCAAGGTGCAGATTGGCGCGAAGTGGCAATGTGGTGCTGCACCTCGATCCGGCAAACGAGCGTGAACGCGCACGGAAGGCCTTCAACAGCCACTTGGCCCGAGCCCGCTGGATGACGGAGCACGGCTGTCGTCAACTACTGCGCTGGAACGGTGGCATGTCCCGGAGCTAGGAACGACGGCGGATTGTCCACAACCATGGCAGGTGTGATCCGGGTCGGTAGAGCCACAATGGATTGATAATTTGCGCCGGACTTCGTGGCCCGCTTAGATCGGGCACATGATCTTCGATTTCACAAAGCTGACCCGCCGCCGCGATGCTAACCGGCCCGATTGCTGGCAGGTATACTGCGGCGATATCTGTGCCGGCTGGATCGCCAAGGCGATCGGCATGCCGAACGCGCAGAACGATTGGACATGGAGCGCGGGCTTCTATCCCGGCAGCGGTCCCGGCGAGATCAGGAGTGGCTGCGCCGACACGTTCGAGGCCGCGCGGATCGCTTTCGAGCGCGCATGGCTGGCGTTCGCAACGAGCCGCACGCCTGACGACTTTGAAGAGTGGCGCGACCAGCGAGACTGGACCGCGCGGAAGTATGCGCTTCGAGATCGTGGCGAGCAGGTGCCGATCCGATGACCGGGAGGCCGATCCAGCCATTGACGAAGATCAGCGT
>CADEDX010000632.1 GCA_902826195.1 uncultured Bradyrhizobium sp.
CGACAGGTCAACGCCCGATTTCAAGAGCGCCACGGCAGTACTGTGCCGAACGCTATGGGGGTGCAGTCGCTTCTTGCGGAGATTCGGCGCGGTGCCGCACGCCGCGCCGAGACATCGGGCAAGGATGTGACGGATGCCGAACCGGGTCAATGGCTGACCGCGGTGGTTCAGAAAGACACGAGATTCCGACCGCAGGTTCAGGTTGCGCCGTTCGCAGAACGCTTTCAACACCGCGGCGGTCTGCGGCCATAACGGGCAGTAGCGCTCCTTTCTTCCCTTGCCAAACAGCCTCGCCTGATAAGGCTTGGTCAGTTGGAGATCACAGGCGCGCAAATCCGCGATCTCCTGCACGCGGCCGCCGGTGTTGAACATCGTCGCCAGCAGGGCGTAGTCGCGGCTTCCTTGCGGTGTGACACGGTTGATCGCTTTGAGAATTGCATCAATTTCCTCGTACTCCAGGTAGTCGATAGCTCTCTGCCGTGCACGCTTGAAAGGAATGCCGAGGACACGCTGGGCCAGCTCGAGATGTTCAGGATTCCGCGCCGCCACAAAATGAAAGAACGCATGAATCGCCGAGAGCCGTACATTTCGCGTGGACGCGGTATTCTTGCGCTCCTGTTCCAGGTGGGACAGGAAAGCCAGGATTCCGGGCGGATCAAGATCGGTCAGGTCGAGCGCTGTAATCGGCTTCTTCCCCTGCTGAGAAAGAAACCGCAGCAGCAGAACCATGCTGTCGCGGTAGCTGTGGATAGTGTGCGGACTGGTTCCCCGAAGACGGGGAAGGTGATCCGTGAAATACTCGCGGATCGCAGCACCGAGGAGATTCGGGGGCCCGGTCTTCATCTGCGCCTCCGTCTCGAGTGCGGCAATGGAGAAACCAGTTCCCCGTAATGACTCGCAAACCTCTCGCTGGCCGCGGTGCGCAACGGTTCGATGAAGTGCAAGTAATAGTGCGTCGACACCGCCGAGCCATGGCCCAGGTAGGTTGCGAGCAACGGCAGCTTGGCCTCGACATCGGCTCCGGCTCGGTACCAGCGCAACAGGGTGTTCACGGCAAAGCCATGACGAAAATCGTGAATGCGCGGCAACTTTCCTTGCGGCGTGATGATGCCGCATTGTTGAAACAGGGGCTGGAGAGCGTGTCTCAAAGCTGTGGCGCTATAAGCTCCTCCACCCCAGGCCGCATTCCAAATGAGAGCCGCATCCGGGGAGACGGGCAGTTTCCGCTGAGATCGGGCACGCAGACACTTCTCCATCTCCTCGGCAATCGAGCTGTTGATGGGGAGGAGACGCGACTTGTAGAACTTGGTCTCTCGAATGTGCAGGGTCTGGTCCCGCCGGTCGTAATCACCAAGTTTCAGAGCCAGCAGTTCGCCGCGACGGATTCCCGTGGTGAACAACAGGACGATCGCGAGGCGCACCATCTCCGGACGCATGGGCGAAGCGGGATAGCGCGGCAAGCCGGAAGCCGCGTGCAGCAGTTTCGCCACTTCGGTCTCCGAGAAGATGTAGGGTGTGAGCCGCTGATGGTATGAGGGGAATGAGCGGTCGTCTGGAACGAAACATTGCGGTTCGGTCCGGCGGCGATATCGGCAGAAGCTCGCGACCGCCAGCATACGAACGCGCCGAACCCCGGAAGTAACGTGTTCGTGCGTGTGACACCATGCCTCAAACGCAGCAGTATTCAGATCCGGATATCGTGCGCTGTGCTGATGGAGGAATCGGTCCAGAGATTGCAGCGTGCGAGAGGGAAACTCGAAACGGCGGCCTAGAGCCCGCTTCAAATCCACATACCGGGAGAAGATGGGAGCCAGGCGAGACAAAAACACCGGGTTGAAAACCGACTTGCCTCGTGTCAGCATCGCCCCTCCTTTCCACGATGCCGGCCACCCGGAACCGCGAGAGACACTTCCCGCAAATCCCCGGTGGCCAATCGCAGGTACATGGATGTGCTCTCGGCGGTACGATGCCCCAGGATGTCACCGATGGTCTTCAGCGGGGTTCCGTTCTTCAAGAGATGAAGGGCGTACGAGTGCCGAAGGCAATGCGGGCCTTGGTAGGGAATGCTGAGCCCGCTTTTGCGGACTAGGGCTTGAAACGCTTCTGTGACCGCCGTGGGTTTCAACACGCCCATGGGCGCGCGCATGCGCAGAAAGATTCTGCGATACGGTGCCGGCGGAGGCGTCTGCTTCAGATGGTTCACCAGCGCGGACAGAACTTCATTGGTCAGTGGCAGTTCCAAAGGGGAGGAAGTCTTGCGTTGGTGGATGCGCAGGATGCGCTGCCTCCAGCGGATGTCTTCAAACGTGATAGCCACGACCTCGCTGGCGCGAAGTCCGTAGGTGGCAATTAACAGAAACATCGCATAGTCGCGCAGGCCCATAGGGGACCTTCTGTCGATGGATTGTAGAAGTACGCGGACCGTTTGCCACGGTAAGGCTCGCGGTAACCGTTCCAATCGGTAGAGCCGTGGCGTGTCGATCTGGCGATCCAGACCCGCAGGCGCTCTGCCGTCGGTGCTGAGAAATCGAAGGAATCCTCTCAGCGCGGCAACCTCATGCTGGAGAGATGCCCGGCTCAACCGTTTGCCGGCGTCGGCAATATACGATTCGATGCTGTTGGCCCGAATGGCTCTTAGGGCAACGTGTGTATCCCCCAGATGCTGGAGAAAACACTGTGCAGTGCGCCGATGGCTGGAGACCGTGGAGGCGGCGAATCCACGCACTTCCCGAAGGTGATCCGTATACTCGTTGCTCAAGCTCAACGGCGGAGTTGCGGCCGCTTGGCGGTCATCGACGAGCAGACCGTTGGCGACCAGATATCGCTCTAGCGTGTGGACAGTTCCTGAACGGCACGGATACCGCTTCTTCAGGCACTTCCAGCAATCGTCGAGAACCGCATGGCTGAGCTTCGACACCTCGTCTACGCCTCGGCGGCGCAGGTCTCTATCCACGATCGGCAGCAGATAGATCGATAGCACGCGTGAGCCTCGCGCAAAACCACTGACGGAGAGCCAATCGTCAAAACCGTCGGCGATCGACCCCAACAGCGGCAGTGACAGGTACTTGCGGTGAGCTTTTGGCAACAAAGAACGTAACATCGGAACCTCAACAAGAGTGGGATTAGCCGCCGGACGGCGGCCGTTCCGATGGTACCGTCATAAATGTGCAGTTGCGAATCACCGAGTCCCGCCTTTCCGGGCCTCGCGAGCGTCAACTCCACATTTGTGACGGCTTCACATTCGTCGATAAATGTTCAGCTGAACATTTTGTGACGAGTTAGGGTATCTGACCCTCGATCAACAAACTTCCAACCTGTTCTACCAGGTGATCTCCACGCGCCACAGCCAGAAGCGATCGACAATCATCACTACCAATACACCGTTTTCCGACTGGGGAAACATCCTCTTCAAGACCACCATTGCCACCGCCATTGCCGACCGGCTGGTGGAGAACTCCGAAATCTTCCTGCTGGGCGGCGAGAGCGTGCGCAAGCCCAAGAACCCCGATCCGCCGGCGCAGAAATCCTAACGCCGGCCCCGATGACGCGCCGCGCTGTGATGATAACCCGGCTGGAGGAGTCCACCGGCTAACTCCACAACGGCGCCGACGAGGCGGGCGGGAGCCGCACTCCCGCCCTTGCTCCCTTCTTGTCTCGCTACCCTTCCTGCCTTCCCCCATGGTCAACTTCAGCGCCAATCACCTCATTCTGATCTCGCGGACGGAGTATCCGTCGTATGCCGTGTTCCATATGCGGGACTGCGATACGAACCGGGTTTATCGGCTCTACGATTTCTCCAAAGCCCAACTCATCCGGCCCGGCGTGGCCTACTGCGTAGCGGGCAAAGTCAACAGCGCCGACAAACCCTACCTCGTGCTCGATTCGTCCCGTCCGGACACGAAACACCGCCGAGTTTTCACAGTTCCTGTTCCTG
>CADEDX010000633.1 GCA_902826195.1 uncultured Bradyrhizobium sp.
CTCGTCGCCACCTGAATAAGGGGATTTTGGTAGCGGCGACGTCGACTGGATCGGCAATCGGCCGATGCGCGCAACGCTGCCGACAAAGGCATAACCGGCACACCACAGTCGCTCGAGCACCCGTGGCTCTGCCGATTTCCGCCCGCGTCTGATCAGTTCGATGCGTCCGACGTCATTGGCCCCCGGTTGAAATAAAGGGGCGGCAACTTGACGATCTGTGACGCGGGTCCGGCGCGCAGCTCCAAATGTGCGATTGATCGCGCCAATTTTGTCATGCTACAATTTTTCACATATCAGTATTTGCACTGTTCCGCCGTTTGCGACGCAGCCTGCCAGGGTGCAGTCAGGAGACGAACCATGCCTCTGAAGATCGTCTCTGCTGCTATCACCGCGGCGGCAATTCTTATCGGAACGCCGCAGCTCGCCGCAGCGCTGGACCCGAAATGGCCGGCGGGCCCCTACAAATACGTCGTCATCGAGCAAGAGCTCAAGGACGCCCTGATCGAGTTCGGCCGCAACATCAACGTTCCGGTCAAGGTCAGTGACGAGGTCAAGGGCAAGCTGCGCGGCGATCTGGGCGCCGGATCGGCCGAGGATTTCTTCAAGCGGCTCACGACAAGCCACGGCCTCGTCTGGTATTTCGACGGCTCCGTGCTGCACGTGAATTCCGCGGGCGAATTGCGAACGGAAGTGATCGACCTTGGCCGGATCCTGCCGACGGATGTGGTGTCCAAGCTCACCAAGCTCGGCATCGCCGATCCGCGTTACCCGATTCGGACCACGCCGGGATCGGGCGTCATTTCGGTATCGGGCCCGCCGCCCTATATCGTGCTCGTGCGCCAGACGCTCATCGCAATGGCTCGGAATATACCTCAGGGAGAGGACACCAGGGTGCGGGTGTTCCGCGGCTCGAGCTCCTGACAACGCCGCATTCCGCCGGTTCGACAAATCTGCAGCGAATGCGCCGGCCGCGTTGAGAAGCATCCCGTTGAACGGGCTCTCAGCAGGATGAGAACACGGCGCAGCCGATCTGTAGCGCTTGTCCAGAAGGCCGCTGAGAGCCACAGAAGTGGCTTCGCCATCGGACATGCCCTGCGCCCCTTCGACAAGATCGAGCAAGCCGCTGTGACTTCCATCTCGACGATGCGCCAGGCCGACAAAGTCCTTGGCGAAGCCGAGCGCCGTGGCCATCAAGCAGTTTCTGCGATCAGCTTGTACAGCAGCACCAAAGCGCGGGCGGTGGCCCGAAGGCCCACGCCACGTGATCGCGGTCACGGAAGCTGGGCTTCTCTTTTCCGCGCGACTGTCTCGCTCCCGTTCAATGCCTGCTCGATCTGCATTGCGAATGCGCGGGCTGGCGGCATGGTCGCCGTGTCGGATCGTTCGCCGGTCCATCGCCAAGATGCGCTGGTGTTCTGTGCAACATGCGGCGTGACTTATATCGAGCGCAGCTCGTTGACGACGTCCCCTGCAACATAGGCTTTGTCGGCGCCAAGCGAAATCGCGATTGGCCGGTCAGCACGTCGCGCCATCATCTGCAGCGCGAGGCCACGTGCATGTTCAATCTATATCGTCAAACGCCATGGCGCCTTTGGTGGCACGCTGTTTCGTCGAGAAGAGCAGCATTTGATGGCCTCGGCGGCGTACGTGCTTCAGATCACAGAAGGACGGATTTTCTTCTGGCTTAATCAAACCGTCAGCAGGCACCTGAGCGTCGGCATGAGGCAGGCGCGGGCACCCTAGCGACAATGGAGAATAGCATGTTGCCATTTCTTGCTGCGCCTCTCGTCGGCGGTCTGCTGAACAATCTGTTCGGTCAGAACCACAACCACCACAACCATGGTCACCACCACCACCACCACCACGGCCACCATGGTCATCATGACCACGGCTGCCACAACCATGGTGACCGCAACCTCCGCGAAGCCGCCCAGGACTTCCGCGCTGCGCGGGAAGATTTCCGTGACTCCCAGGAGAATTTCGCGCGCGGCGACATCGCTGGCGGCCTGCGGGAATATGCCGAAGCGCAGGAGCACATGGCTGACGGCTACAGCCACCTCAATAACCGCTCGTACTACTGACAGTCGAAGCACCGGTGCCACGACGCGGAGATCCTGATCTTTGATCGGGCCTGAGAGCGGGGCAACAAGCTGCCGATAGCAGCGCCCGATCAAGGCAGGATCTTTCGCTGGGAAGACAGCAACACGGCCCCCAAGCCTCAGTGCGAAGGGGATTTTCCTCAAACCTTGTAACTCTTAAACCAGGAGATGAACGATGTTAGGCGGTATTATGGGTATGATGGGCGGCGGTGGCGGCCCGATGGGCATCATCCAACAGCTCATGCAGTCGGTTCAGCAGACGCAATCGCAGCAGAGCGGCGGGGCCGACCAGTGCTCCCAGGGTGGCGGGCAGAATGATCCTGCCCAGATGTTCCAGCAGATCCTGCAGCAGCTCACGCAGGGGCAGGGGCAGGGCTAATTCGCCTTACCCGCGATCTGACATGGCGGTCACATGCCGATGGTTCGGCGTGCGGCCGCCATTCGGCGTTTAGAGACGAATTCAGGACGTCAATGATCCGCCAGAAGCGGCCTTCACCACTTTAAGGAGTGGGCTTAAAGGCTTCAGGCGCCCCCCGTTTTTGAGCCCTCATGGACGAACAGATGGGCCGATGGTAGGCTGCGGTCCGTTCGTCCACCGCCGTAATTTGCCAGGGTGGGGGAGAGCCGCTCGCCCGTTGCACCAACGATTTCAAATGTGCGGCGCATCACAGAAAGACGGATTTGGTCGTGTCATATTTGGCTGTCAGTACGATATAGTCAGCTGAAAGGATTTAGATCATGAGCGTGGCCATTACCGCCCAAGCCCCGGTCGCCTCTTCGCCGTCGACCGATTCACTGCAAGCAGCCCAAGGAACTGGTTCGGGAACTGGTTCGGGCACTGGCTCGACCAGCGATCAGGGGCTCGTCGACTTTTTCGCCAAGACCCGCGCGGACGTTGCCAATGGAAACCTGGAAGAGGCGACCAAGTCCGTCGCTTCGAGCGGGGAGATGCTCGGGAAGTTGCGTGAGTTCATCGACAAGTCGGCTCAGTCTGACGCCAGTAACCGGGCCACGAAAGCCAAGCAGAGAGCTGCCGCTGCCGAGGCCAAGATGGAGCTTGCCAGCCTCGACACGCTCGGTTCGCTCGGTTCGCTCGGCAACCTGAGTTCCCTCTCTCGATCCAGCTCGATCGGCCAGTCTGGCTCATTCGGTCAGCTTGCCTCCCTCAATCAGTTTAACTCCGCCAGTCTGCCTCCAGGACCGGCGTCCGGACCGTTTGGTGGCGGCCTCGGCCTCCCCGGCATGGAAAAAGGACACGGGGTAGCCATGGTCGACAAGATGACCAACGACGTGACGGACGGCGCGATCCATCGCATGTGGGTTCAGGTGGTGGGTCATGCGACCAATTCGGTAACCAAGAACGTGATGGCCCTTCTCAAGGGGCAGTGACGAAGGGAAATTCCGTGGGCCCGACCTTGTTTCGTTCTTCATTGCCACGCTGGGTACAGCGGGCCCTGGTATTGCTTGTCGCCTTGCTGCTCACGGCTTGCGAGGCGGAGCTCTACAACAATCTTGACCAGCGCCAGGCCAACGAGATGATCGCGGCCCTGCAGCAGCGTGGGATTGCCGCGCAACGCGTGGCGGTCAAGGGCGGTCAGTACATGGTCGTGGTCGACAAGGGTCGCTTCGCCGAATCGATCGCCGTCCTCAAGGAAGCTGGTCTCCCCAAGCAGGAGTTCCAGAACATGGGGCAGGTCTTCAAGAAGGATGGCCTCGTCTCCTCGCCCATGCAGGAGCGCGCGCAGATGATCTTCGCGCTTAGCCAGGAGCTCTCGCGTACGGTAACGGAAATTTACGGAGGACTGTGCGCCCGGAA
>CADEDX010000634.1 GCA_902826195.1 uncultured Bradyrhizobium sp.
CGCGGCCCCGCGCGCGGCGCGCAACGGGCTGTTGTTGTTCGCCAGCCTGTTCTTTTACGGCTACGGCCAGCCGGAATTGCTGGCATTGCTGGCCGTCGCGGTTTTCGGAACCTATCTTTTCCTGCTTCTGGCGTTGCGCAGCCGAAAGGTTTGGCTTCCGGTCGGTATCGCCTTCAATCTCGCGCTGCTCGCCTTCTTCAAATACAAGCTGCTCTTCATCGATCCGGGGTCGGCGAGCCTCGTCGGCTTCGCGCCGCTTGATTTCCTGCTGAAGCTGCCGCTGCCGATCGGCATTTCATTCTTCGTCTTTCACAACATCAGCCTGCTGGTCGATCTGACCCGGCAGAAGGCCGCGCCGCCGGCGCTGGCGGATGTCTTTCTCTACATCATCTTCTTTCCGCAGTTCGTGTCGGGACCGATCACGCGGGCGGAAATGTTCATGCCGCAGATCAAGCCGAAACATTTTGCGGACCTTCCGTTCGTCGAGGCCGCGAAATGGATCCTCGCCGGATTTTTCTTCAAGCTGTACGTGGCGAACAACCTCAATGAAATGACGTCTTATATGAGCTTCCCGCTCTACGAGACGCTGCAGACCCAGGACCGCTGGCTGCTGGTTTTTCTCTATAGCTACCAGATCTATGCGGACTTCTTCGGCTACTCGGCGATCGCCATCGGGCTCGGTCTGTTGTTCGGCTACCGTCTGCCGGTCAACTTCAATCTCCCTTATGTCTCGGCCTCATTCTCCGAGTTTTGGACGCGCTGGCATATCTCGTTGTCGACGTGGTTGCGCACCTATCTCTACATCCCGCTCGGCGGCAATCGCCTAGGCCAGGGGCGGACGTATCTGAACCTGATGATCGTGATGGGACTGGGCGGTCTCTGGCATGGCGCCGGCTTGAGCTATCTTGCATGGGGACTGATGCATGGCCTGTTGCTGGTGCTCGAACGTCCGCTATTGCCGCGGCTGGCCTCGATCGATTTTGTGGCGTTTCGGGCGGCGCGGATGACGGTGGTCTTTGTCTGCGTCAGCATGCTCTGGATCTTTTTCAAGCTGCCAAATTTCGATCACGCGCTCAACTACCTCACGGGTATGTTTGTCCCGACCACGAATCCGAGCCCGACCAAACTGTTCTATAGCTTCGCGCTGCTCTATTCGTTGCCGGTCATGATTCAGCACCTGGGATTCCGTTCGCTGTTTGAGGGCAGACTGCGATGGGCGGAGCCTTATCTTTACGGATCGATGGCCGCGCTGATGTACCTGGAGGCAGGCCCCGAAACGTCGTTCATCTACTTTCAGTGCTAGGGACGAAGAACATATGTCAGCCGCCCGGTGGTTAATGGAAATGCGGTGTCGCCACGGCGATCGTCCTGATCGCCTGCGGTTTCGCCACCGCGCGCTTCGGCCGCGGGCTGCAAATGCCGGCGACGACCACGCGGGACGGCACGCTGATCACGCTGAGCCGTTATCTTCGCGAGCCGGTGCCTGACATCGTGC
Organism: uncultured Bradyrhizobium sp.; assembly: GCA_902826195.1. Taxonomy (GTDB): domain Bacteria; phylum Pseudomonadota; class Alphaproteobacteria; order Rhizobiales; family Xanthobacteraceae; genus Bradyrhizobium. The sequence continues at coordinate 1,496 of CADEDX010000634.1, forward strand.
TGACTGGCAGTTCGATCACGTTCCGCCTCAAGGAAGAATATTTTGCGACGTCCAGGGTAAGAAATCTGGCGCTCGCGGGAGGCTCTCCGGTCACCGGTCTCGAGATCGTGGCGTAACAGCCGAAGTTGGCCGGGATCATTCTGATCGAGACCAATGTTCTCAGCCGTCCTATCGATGTTGCGCTGGTCGAACGCTACTCGCGCGGCGACGCAGAACCGCTTTTCTTCCGATCGGTGCGGGCCCTGGTCGCCGCCTATGAGCAACGGCGTCACGCACCGTTGACCCATCAGCAGGTAGCGCCGGATCTCCGCCGGCTGATGGAGCAGCCGCCCAGCGAGTTCGATAGCCGGATCTACGTGGACCGCGCGGTGCAACAGTTCTATGCGGAGGATCCGACCGATGCCGCCCGAAGCAACGCGAAGCGGATCGGGGAGTTGATCCGGATGCTGGAGCAGTGCGGGGCGCGGGTGTTCCTGTTCGAACTGCCTTATGCCGAACCGATTGAGGGCTCGCGGGCCGCAGCGACCACGCGCGAAATCATTCACACCGCATTTCCGGATTCGAAGCGATGGCTCGCCATCGAAGTGAACCGGGGCGAGTTGCGCTGGGCCGACGGCGTCCATCTCGACGAACGCTCTGCGGTGATCGTAACGCAGGCGCTGGAACACACCATGGCGTCGGCGCGCGCGATGCCGTGAGGAACGAGGTTAGCCGCCTCTGTCTTCGCCGGCCTCGGACGGCACGCTCAAAAAGCCGCGGAAGCGCACCCGGCCGCCGCGTACGGGCTCGCCGGCTAGCGCATAGTCCGGGAAACGCGCGAGAAAGCGCGAGATTGCGATCGCGCCCTCGAGCCGCGCCAGTGCCATCCCGGCGCATTGATGGGCGCCGGTGCCGAAGGCGAGGTGCCGGTTCGGCGTGCGTCCGACATCGAAGCGTTCGGGATCGGCGAACTGCGCAGGGTCGCGGTTGGCGGCGCCTATGCACAGCGTCACCGGCGTGCCCGGCGGCATCGCGATGCCGCCGAGTTCGAACGGCTCGACCGTCATGCGGTTGCCGAGCTGGTTGGAGCTCTCGAACCGCAATATTTCCTCCACCGCCGTTCTGATCAGCGCGGGATTTTCGATCAGTCGGCTTTTCTCGCTCGCGTGGTTCGACAGCGCCACCAGACCGTTGCCGATCAGATTGGTGGTGGTCTCGTGGCCGGCATTGAGCAGGAAAATGCAATTGTGCAGCAGTTCCTTCTCCGTCAGCCGTTCGCCATTGTCCTCGCCCTCGATCAGCCGGGTCAGCACATCGCGGTCGGGATTGCCGGGCCTGGCCCGCCGGCGCGCCACCAGGCCTTCGAGATAGCCGAGAAAATCCTTCACCGCCTTGTTGCCGCGGGCAAGGGCTTCCGGACTGACCACGGGCTCCAGCGCGCCCAGGATCGCGAGCGACCAGTCGCGCAACGGCTCGCGCTCATCCTCGGGGACCTCGAGCAGGTTGCCGATGACCTCGATCGGGATCGCGGCGGCGAAATCGTCGATCAGGTCGACCTTGCCGGTGACCTTTCCCTTGGCGGCGACGCTGTCGAGCAGGCGATCGACCAGCCGGATCAGGTCGGGCTCCATGCCGGTGATGGCGCGCGGCGAGAGTGCGCCCATGATCAGGCGACGTACCCGGGTATGGGCGGGGGGATCGTTGAACACAAGGCTGGTGGTGTGATGCTCGTAGAGCAGGGAGGCGCCGTATTTCGGCGCGAATTCCTTCTTCTTGTCAGACGAGAAGGATTTTGTGTTCTTGTAAGCGGCGACGAGGTCGTCGTAGCGGGTCAGGAAATACGAACCGTTCGGCAGACGTTTGACCGGATCGGTTTCACGCAGCGCGCGATAGGTCGGGTAGGGGTCGGCATAGAATTCCGGCGTCAGCCGCTCCAGGTCGAAGGTGGCCGCCAGCTCGCGCGCATCCATGTTCGAGACCTGCCGCCCCCGTTGGGAAGATGAGGTAAGCGACATCAAATTAGTCGCGTTTGCAACTACCTTAGATGCCCCCCGCGAAGCGTCAAGCCGGAGCGAGGGCTCCGGCGCCGAAGTATCCGGCGGCGCGTGAGGGTTGTGGTCGGTCGAGCGTGAAGCTGGTAAGGTGTGTGGCGGATTTGTGGAAAAATCTTGTCTTAACAAGGTGATGGGATGTGGCTTTGGCGTCACCCCGCAACGGAATTTGGCTGGTGCATCGCAATAGAAACTTGACACCGGTATGGTGAGTAATTACTCACGCCCCCATGTCTACCCTGCGCATGACCAGTGACTTGCGGCGGCAGTTGATCTTGAGCGCCGCCAAACGATGCTTTGCCCGCAATGGCTTCGCCGGCACCACCACGAAAAGCGTGGCGGCGGCCG
>CADEDX010000635.1 GCA_902826195.1 uncultured Bradyrhizobium sp.
CCGCGATCACGTTGCGGTCTACGTCGTCAGGCAATTCCGGCAGGACCGCCTGCCGGAGCCCAACCGCGAGATCGTCGAATGCGGGTTCTATGCGGTTAATGCGCTGCCGGCGGAGACAACGAGGGGCACGCGGCTGCGGATATCAGAAGTGCTCGACGGCGCAGCGCCGATCGCGACCTGGCGGTGACATCTCGCGCAGTTGATTCAGTCCCCGGAAGCGGGCAAACCCGTTCGATATGGGCTGGATGAAGATTTTAAAACTCTCTGCGGCTTCGGCCTGCTTGCGTTGCTCGCCAGCAATATCTGGACGATGTCGCGCTCGAACGAGAGCCGCGGCGTCTATGACGACGTCTGCTATCTGCGTCAGGCGCATCTGTTCCAGAAACATGGCCTCGGCGGCATCGATACCAACATCGCTTTCGACGACGACTATATGAAGAACAAGCTGAAGGCGATCGGCTTTGCGGAATGGAACGTCGTCAGTCGCGTGCCCTGCCACACCTTGATTCCCGCCGCGGACAAATATGTGATGCAGTATCCGCCGGGCACCGGCTTCGCGCTCGCGCTGTTTCGCGAGGGGTTTCAGGTCATCCCGCTCTATGTGGTGGCGAACCTGACGATCCTGGCGTTCGCGCTATTCGCCCTGGTCCGCGCCCGTGATCCGGGTTCGCTCGCGCTTGCCGCGGTTTTCGGACTTGCCGCACTCCTATTTGATGATCAACCCGAGCAAGGCGAGCTATTCGGTGCCGCCGACGATGATGGTTTGCGCGGTGGCAGGTCATCTCACCGCAAAATTCTTCACAGCGGCGTCGCGGCATCGGCTACTGCTCATTGGGCTGACGGGTTTGCTGATCGGGCTCTCCGTCAATTTCCGCCTGCCCAATCTGTTCCTGGCGGTGGGCTATTGCCTCTATCTCGCCGGCGCCTTCCTGCTGGCACGCGGCGGGGAGACGTTCCTGCACGGCGCCTCGTTCGGCATCGCCTTCCTGATCGGGATCGCGCCGACGCTGATCGCGAATGCGATCAATGCTGGCAGCCCGTTCGCGACCACCTATGGCGGCGTCGACGTCGCGCCGCCCGAGCTGAATCCGGCGGTGTTGTTAAGCTATCTCGTTGACGTTCAATTCACCTTGCTGGCGATTTCGATGCTGTGGACCGCCTGGCTGTGGCGCGCCGATCGGGACCGCGGGCGGCAGATCGCGCTTCTGGTTGCCCTGAACCTCGCGGTGAACCTGATTTTTTTCATGACCCATCCGATATTTACGCCATATTATATCATTCCGATCGACATGCTTTCGCTCTGGACCCTGCTGTTCGCCACGCTCGATTGGCGCGGCCGTGCGGCCCTTGCTCAACCGGCCAACGCCTGATTGCGGTATGACGCGCCATGGACGGACTCAACCCGGTGAATTTGCGATGACGGCGGCAGCGCCGCGCATTGCGGTTCTGGTGCCGTGCTTCAACGAGGAAGCCGCGGTAGCCACCGTCGTTTCCGACTTCCGCAAGGCGCTGCCGGCGGCCGAGATATTCGTCTACGACAACAATTCCAGGGATCGCACCGTCGAGGTCGCGCGCGCGGCCGGCGCCACCGTGCGCAGCGAACGCCGCCAGGGCAAGGGCCACGTGGTGCGGCGCATGTTCGCCGATGTCGATGCCGACATCTATGTGCTGGTCGACGGCGATGCGACCTACGACGCGCCGAGCGCGCCGCGCATGATCGACAAACTGATCAACGAGCACCTCGACATGGTGGTCGGCTTTCGCGTCGACCAGTCGGTTGCCGCCTACCGGCCCGGCCACCGCACCGGCAACTGGATGCTGACGAGCTTTCTTTCGGCGGTGTTCGGCCAGGCGTTCAAGGACATCCTTTCCGGCTACCGCGTGTTCTCGCGCCGGTTCGTCAAATCCTTTCCGGTGCTGTCGGACGGTTTCGAGATCGAGACCGAGCTCAGCGTGCATGCGCTCGAGCTGGCGCTGCCGGTGATGGAAGTCGAGACGCCTTATTATGCGCGGCCCGAGGGCTCGGTCAGCAAGCTCAACACCTGGCGCGACGGCTTCAAGATTCTCGGCACCATCCTCAAACTGTACCGCTCGGAAAAGCCGCTACGGTTCTTCACGGTGATCGGCCTGTTCCTGATGCTGGTCTCGATCGGCCTCGCGATCCCCGTGGTCATCACCTATCTCGAGCAGGGCCTCGTGCCGCGGCTGCCGACCGCTGTGCTGTCGATGGGCCTGATGATCGTCGCGGTGTTGTCGGTCTCTTCGGGGCTGGTGCTGGATACGGTGACGCGCGGCCGCCGCGAGATGAAGCTGTTGGCCTACCTGTCGCAGCCGGCCCTCAAGCCCGATTAAGGCAATAGTGGGATGGCCGTCTCCGGCGATGGACCGCGCCGCCGCCAGATGCTATCTCGCGCCCCATCATGAGCGAACTCGACGTCACCATATCCGCCGAAACCGCCAGGGACGCGCAGGCCATCGAACGCCTGCACGAGCGCACCTTCGGCCCCGGCCGCTTCGTGCTGAGCGCCTACCGTTTGCGCGAACATGTCGATCATCTGCTCGACCTGTCGTTCACGGCGCGGATCGGCACGCTGCTGGTCGGCTCGGTGCGGCAATTGCCGATCTGCATCGGCGATACGCCCGCGCTGATGCTTGGGCCGTTGACGGTCGAACCGCCGTTCCGCAGCCGTGGTGTCGGCCGCCTGCTGCTCGATCGCTCACTACAGGACGCCAAGGCCAGGGGCCATCGCCTCGTCATTCTGGTCGGCGACGAACCCTATTACAGCCGTGTCGGCTTCAAGGCCGTTCCGAAGGGGCGGGCGACCATGCCGGGTCCGGTCGACTACAGCCGCCTCCTGGTCGTCGAACTGGTCGAGGGCGCGTTCGAAGGCGTCTCCGGCGATATCCGGCCGGACTGGAGCAAGGCGCGCTAATCAAAAGCTGCAAGTTCGGCTATTTTGGCAGCTGGCGTCGCTTGGTGCCGGCCACGGGCCTGGCGGCAGATGCGGTGTTTCCGGCCGCCTGTTGCAATTCGTGCCGGAATTCGTCGCGCTTCTCGTGGATGGTCGCAATTACCAGCCCCATGGGTACGCCAAGGCCGATCAGCGCCGCTTCCGACACCAGCAAGCTTGCCTCGATGGTCTCAGGCACCGCGTCGGTCACGCCGATGCCGTAGAGGTGCCGGGCGTGGTCGGCGTCTCGCGCACGTGACACGATCGGCATCTCCTTCCGCAGCACGCGAACCTGAGCGACAATTTCGTCGATACTGTCGGTCTCGTGGATGGTGACGATGACGGCGGCGGCCTCCATAAGTCCGCAGCTTTTCAGGAACTCCGGATTGGTGGCGTCTCCATAGAACACGGTGCGGCCCTGCCGGCGCTGCTCCGGAACCGCCGCCGCATCATGATCGACGGCGACATATTTGAACTGATGGCGATCGAGCATGGCGCAAACCACCTGTCCGACCCGGCCATGGCCGACCACGATGGCGTGTCCACTGCCTCCACTCGGTGCGACCGCGAGTTCAGGATCGAGCGGCTTGTTTTCGCGCACCATCGGTGCGAGCCGCCGCGCGACCTGCGACAGCGCCGGGGTGAGGATCATCGTCAGCGTCGTCAGCGCGATCGCGAAGCTGGAGATATTCGCGTCGATCAGCCCGGACGCCGCCGCCATTCCGATGGCGACGAAAGCAAACTCGCCGCCGGGGCCGAGCAGCAGCCCGACCTCGATCGATGCCGGCCATGACAGGCGATAGATCCGCCCCAGCAGGATCAGGATCGCGGATTTCACGACGATCAATCCTGCCGCGCCCGCGATCAGCCACACCGGATCGCGGACGATCTGACGAAAATCGAT
>CADEDX010000636.1 GCA_902826195.1 uncultured Bradyrhizobium sp.
GCCGCCTGAACGCCGCCTTCGATGTCGAGATTGGAGTTGTCGAGGATATGCGCGTCCGCCGCGGCCTTCAGCGGCGCCGCGGCGCGGTTCTGGTCCCGTTCATCGCGCTTGAGGATGTCCGCGAGCACCATCGCCTCGTCGGCGGCTTCGCCGCGCGCACGGGCTTCCAGCGTGCGGCGGCGGGCGCGCACCTGCGGGTCGGCGACCACAAAAATCTTCACATCGGCATCCGGGCAGATCACGGTTCCGATGTCGCGGCCGTCGAGCACAGCGCCGGGCGGCTCGGCGGCGAACTGGCGCTGAAAACTGACCAGCGCCTCGCGCACGCTTGCGATTACCGACACCACGGAGGCCGCCTCGCCGATGCGATGCGACTTCAACTCGGGATCGCCGAACTTTTCCGGATCGAGCTCCATCGCTACCTTCACCGCCTGCGCCTCGTCGGTGAGATCGTGGCCGGCATCGAGCAGCGCCTTCGCCACGGCACGATAGATCACGCCGGTGTCGAGGTGGCGATAGCCGTAATGCTGCGCGAGGCGCTTGCCGAGCGTCCCCTTGCCGGATGCCGCCGGCCCGTCGATGGCGATGATCATGGCAAGCCATGTGCGACAGCGCGGCATGATGGTCAAGGCCCGCCGTCTCGCAGACGACGGTATCATCACGGGAAACCTGAATTCCGCAGGGCGAACGGTCCCGCGCCCGGATGCGTCCAAATGTTCCTCGCCCAAACCGCTAGCTGCTACTATTCTACGACTTGCCCGAAAATCCCGCTCAGAGGATCTGCTTAAAAACGCACGGGCTGGAGGGATGACATGAGCGCCATTTCACGACGTCATTTCATTGGCACCGCCGTGGCCGCATCGGCGATCCCGCTGATCGGGTCTTCGGCCCATGCGCAGGCCGACTGGCCCACCAAGCCGATCCGGATCATCGCGGGGTATCCGGCCGGCGGGCAGACCGATCTGTACGCGCGCACCTATGGCGAATACATCCGCGCCGAGACCGGCCAGAACGTGACGGTGGAAAACAAGGCCGGCGCGTCGGGCTCGGTGGCTGCCGTCGAAGCCAAGCGCGCCGCGCCCGACGGCTACACGCTGATGTTCACGATCGCGACGACGATGATCATGAACCGCGTCCTGATCAAGGACATCGGCTACGACACCGACAAGGATTTTGTCATCGTCTCGATCATGCCGTCGGGCAGCCTGCCGTTCGTGGTAGCCGAGAAGATCGGCGTGAAGACGCTCGAGGAATTCGTTGCCTACGCGAAGAAGGCGGAAAAGGTCAACATCGGCACCTATGGCGCGGGCTCATATGCGCACATGGCGGTCGCCGAAATGAACAAGCAGTACGGTCTGAAGATGGAAGCGGTGCATTATCGCGGCGAGGCGCCGATGTGGACCGACCTCGCCGGCGGGTTCATCGATGGCGCCCACGGCAGCTATTCCGCGGCGCTGTCCGTGCTGCAGAGCGGCCGCGGCCGTCCGGTCGCCGTGTCACGCAAGCGCATGTCGACCTTGCCGGATGTGCCCTCCTTTGCAGAGCAAGGCACCACATCGCCGATTTTCAAGCTGACCGGATTCCAGTGTTGCGCGGTGCCGATGGGCACGCCGGATGCCGTCATCCAAAAACTGTCGAAACTGCTGGTCGACGGCGGCAAGAGCGAAAAAGTGCGGCAATTGATGAAATCGTTCGGCGTCGACGACACCGCGATGACGTTCGAGGAGACGCAGAAACTCTACAAGGAGGAATCGCCGATCTGGCTCGAAGCGGTGACCAGCCTCGGGCTTGCGCCATCCTGAGCCGCAATCGCCCTCATGAGAAGTCCGCCCCCAGCGAGCGCATCATCGGAATGAAGTCCGGAAAGCTGGTGGCGATGAAAGCCGTGTCGTCGACCTTGACCGGCTTGTCGGCGGCCAGGCCCATCACGAGCGCCGACATCGCGATGCGGTGATCCATGTGGGTGGCGACGAGGCCGCCGCCGGGCACGTGGCCGCGGCCCTCGACGATCAGGTCGTCGCCGGCGATCTCGACCTTGACGCCGTTGACACGCAGCATCTCGGCGGTCGCTTCCAGCCGGTCGGATTCCTTGACGCGCAATTCCTGCAGGCCGCGCATGATTGTGGTGCCTTCGGCGAAGGAAGCGGCGACCGCGAGCACCAGATATTCGTCGATCATCGAGGGCGCGCGCTCCGGCGGGACCTCGACGCCGCGCAGTTTGGACGCACGCACGCGCAAGCGGGCCATCGGCTCGCCGGCGTCGCCGCGGACCTCGCTTTCCTCGATCGAGGCGCCCATCTCGCGCAGCGTCGTGAACAGCCCGGTGCGCAGCGGATTGGTCATGACGTCGTCAAAGGTCACGTCCGAGTCCTCGACGACCAGCGCCGCCACGATCGGGAACGCCGCCGAGGATGGATCGGCGGGCACCACGACGTCAGCGCCGTGCAGCTCGGGCTGGCCGGTCAGCGCGATCTTGCGGCCATGGCTGCCTTCATGGACCGAGACGATCTCGGCGCCGAAATGTTTCAGCATCAGTTCGGTGTGGTCGCGGCTGGCTTCCTGTTCGATGACGGTGGTGACGCCGGGCGCGGCGAGCCCGGCCAGCAGCACCGCCGACTTGATCTGGGCCGATGCCACGGGGGTCCGGTAGAGAATCGGCACCGGATCCCGCGCGCCGTGCAGCGTCAGAGGCAAGCGGCCGCCTTCCTTCGCCTCGGCGGCCTTGGCTCCCATCAGCTCCAGCGGATCGAGAATCCGGCGCATCGGGCGCGACCGCAGCGAGGCGTCGCCGTCGAACACCGCGGTGATGGGACATCCCGCGACCGCCCCCATCACCAGCCGGCAGCCGGTGCCGGAATTACCGAAATCGAGCGCCGCCGCCGGCTGGGCGAAGCCCGCCACGCCGACACCCTTGACCTGCCAGGCAAATGGCCCGGTCCGCTCGACCTCGGCGCCCAGCGCCTGCATCGATTTGGCGGTATTGAGGACGTCTTCGCCCTCGAGCAGACCGGAGATGGTGGTTTTACCGACCGAAAGCGCCCCCAGGATGAGGGCGCGGTGTGAAATCGACTTATCCCCGGGGACGCGGACTTTGCCGCTCAAAGGGCCGCTTGCGCGGGATTCCAGCGGGGTTTGGGCGGTTGAATGGGTCAAGATCGGGGTCCTTTGCCGGGCCGGCAGTACCACATGGGCCACACCGCGTCACGGGGCCGCCAAATGCGACAAACCGCTATTGACACCCGCCGCTTAACTAGCCAAGTGAAGCACCGTTTTTCAGAATTTCCCAGGATCCCCACGTGGCCAAATCCGATCTCGGAACCAAACGCATTTGCCCGACGACGGGTAAGAAATTCTACGATCTGAACAAGAACCCAGTGATCTCGCCCTATACCGGCGAGGTCGTGCCGATCGCGCCGATTGCGCCGCCGCGGGCCGCCCGTGGCGATGCCGCACGCGCCGCTGCGGCCGCTTCGGCCACCGCTGCCGCAGATCTGCCGGAAGCCGCCGAGGCCGAAGAGTTGGTCTCGCTCGAGGAGGCCGACGCCGAGGAGAACACCGGCAAGGTCAAGGCCGTGGTTCCCGAATCGGAAGACGACATCGAGGTCGACGAGACCATCGAAGGCGATGACGACGACGATTCCACCTTCATTCCCGACGAAGAAGATGGCGATGAGGACGTCACCGACATCATCGGCGACGTCGGAGGCGACGAAGAGACTTGAGATCGGCCCTGAACTGTGGTTCAGGGACGTGCCCGCACGCTGATCTGAGGCGATGCGATTCTACGGGGCCATAGCTCAGCTGGGAGAGCGCTTGCATGGCATGCAAGAGGTCGGCGGTTCGATCCCGCCT
>CADEDX010000637.1 GCA_902826195.1 uncultured Bradyrhizobium sp.
CGTCTTGGCCTTCCTTGCCCGGCCGACTTCGCCGGGGACCCGCGTGGGCATCGGCACCACGTCCGGCCCCGGCGTGCCGAGGTGGCGGGTCAGCGCCGCCGTGAACGGGCTGTTGGTGCCTTCGCCGTCGAGCGCCACCTGACCGGGTGCGGTCGCGAAGGCGATCAGCGTGCCGGCGCCGAATGTTGAGCCGTTGCCGAGCGTCGTGGGCGGGGCCAGCCCCGATGATCCGGCTTCGATGTCGCGGGTGGGGCCGGTGGAGGCTACGCGCGGCGCCATCGGATTGTTGCGGCAGGCGTCGAGGATCAGGATGTTGGTGCGGACCTGGTCGTCGAGGCCGGCCATGATCGTGTCGAGGTCCATCATCGTGTCGGTCAGGCTGCCGCTGCCTTGGAGCTGGATATCGACCGGCACCAGATAATTGCGGCCGTCGATCTGCACGCCGTGACCGGCATAATACACTACCGCCACCTTCGACTGTGCGGCCTTGCGCAGGAAATCGCGGATCGTTGCCTGCATCGCCGCGCGGTCGAGGTCGGTGCCTTCGGTCACCACGAAGCCGATCTCGCGCAGGCTCTTGGCCATCGCGCGCGCATCGTTGGTCGGGTTGGGCAGCGGCCTGACGCGCGCATAGGCGCTGTTGCCGATCACCAGCGCGACGCGCCTGACGGGTTCATTCTCGGCCTCGGCACGCTTGCGCATATCGGCCGCGGCAGGCGCGGGCGGGCTCGGGGCGGCAGCGGGCTTGGCTGGGGCCGCTGAGCCTCCCGGCGAAGCCGGCACTGTTTTGCCGGCCTGTAGCGGGGCCGCTGTGGTCGCCGTGCGCGGCGCGGGCGGCAGCGGTTCCGACAGTAGCGACAGGCGAACCCTTGCCGTGGCCTGGTTGGCCTTGCTGCCGGCATCGGAAGCCTGTCCCTGCAGCGTGGCGGCATAATCCAGTTTTGCGCGGTCGAAATCGCCCTTGGTCTCGTAGGCGATGGCGCGATGGGTATATGCCGAGATCAGCACGCTGCCCGGCGGCGTCATGACGTTGGCCGGGGCCTTTGCCTTTGCGAGCTGGATCGCCTCGGTCGCGTCGGCGATGGCGCGATCGAGATTGCCCTTGGCGCGCCAGATCACCGCGCGGTTGGTCAGCGGCTGCGGCAATGCCGGATCGATCCGGATCGCTTCGTTGATGTCGGCCAGCGCGCCTTCGAGATCGCCGAGCGCCAGCTTCGAAATCCCGCGGTTCTGCCAGGAAAACGCCGATGGCGGCCCGAGCCTGATCGCCTGGTCGTAGTCGGCGATCGCCCTGGCGTAGTCGCCCTTGCCGCGCCAGGCGTTGCCGCGGTTATGGAAGATGATGCCGCTCGGCCGCCCCATGCGCAGCGCGTCGTTGAAGTCAGATATCGCGATGTCGTACTCGCCCTTGTCGTAAAAGGCCCAGCCGCGCAGATTGTAGGTTACGACATTCGCGTGCAGGCGGATCGACTCGCTGGCGTCAGCGATGACCCGCGTATAGTCGCCCTTCTTGTTCCAGCCGACCGCGCGCCAGAAATAGATCGTCGCCAGCTTCTCGCCGGCAAACACCTTGAGCGCGATGATCTTGTTGCAGGCGTCGATCTGCTGATCGGCCGGCGTGGTCTCGGTGGTACAGAGCGGCCCAAGCTGGTCCCGCGATTGGGCGAGGGAAGGCGCCGGCGCGAGCGCGGCGGCAAGCAGGGCAAAAATCAGGATTGCGCGGCGCATCAGGTCCCCGTGATCGGCGATCGCAAGTGTCGGTACCCCTTTGTTGCCCTCCGCGGACGGGGGGTTCAAGGCCGCCTGTATGACAGGCCGGCCGGAAGCGGGAGGGGGTTTCCATGGTGGGCAGATCGTGGTAGGAGGCATTTCTCACTAAGTGTTGCCCACCGGTATTTCCCAGCCCCGCCCGATGAAGAACGACCAGATCCTCAGCCAGATCACGGACTTCTGCCGCCACTCGGACATGGCGGAGACGACGTTTGGCCGCCGGTCGGTCAACGACGGCAAGCTGGTGCACCGGCTGCGCGAGGGCAAACGCATTACGGTCGACACGCTGGATCGCATCCAGTCCTATATCGCGACCTCCACCGGTACGCTTCCGCCGCCGCGCGGGCTCGAAGTCCCGCCGGAGAAGCGCGACCCGCGGGGCAATTTCCGGTTCTTCGAAAACCGGCAGAAATATTTGCTGTTCGTCCATACCTGCAGCGAGAAGCGGGTGATCGCGGAGCGGGTGGGGCTCGAGCTTGCCAGCCTGCATCCGCGGCCGCCGGCGTTGAGGGTGTTCGACGCAGGCGTCGGCGACGGCACGGTGCTGGCACGGGTGATGCGCTCGATGCACGGCCGTTTTCCCCACATGCCGTTCTACATCGCCGGCAAGGAGCTGAGCGTGGAGGACGTCCGGCTGACGCTCGACAAGGTGCCGGACCGGCTGTTCGAGCATCCGGCGACCGTCGTGGTGCTGACCAACATGCACTACGCCGAGGCGCCATGGCTGACGCCGGCCTCGCCGGCAGCAGCGGCCGGCATGATCTGGCATGAGGTTGCTCTTCGCGGCGCGTCTTCGGGAGAATTCGAGAAGCAAATCGCCGAACTCGGTCCGTTCCTGGAGCAGAACTGGCGGGCCAACGTCAGCCCCAAATCGGGCATGCCGATCTACGAGCGTCCGGTGGCGCTGGTCGTGTACCGTGAAGACCATCGCTTCCTGCTTGATTCGATTATCCCACGGGCAGGGCGGACCGAGGCCAATTTCGACCTCGTCATCGCCTCCCAGCCTTACCGCGCGAAATCCTCCGTAAATTTCCGGGCCAAGCGGATCATTGCACCGCTGGCGCGGAGCTTGCGGGCGGGGGGACGGTTGATCGGGATTCACTCCCACGGGCAGGATCCCGGCCTGGAAATCATCCAGGCGGTCTGGCCCGGAGAAAATCCTTTCGCCGTGAGCCGTCATGAGCTATTGCGCGCGGTGAAATACGAGCTGGGATCGGCTGCACGCGACCTTAACTTTAATGCGTACGCCGATAACCGTTCCATCTTCCGGTATGATATGGAAGCGCTGCCCAACGAGGTCACCGGCTCGATCGGAACCTCGACGGCTTTTGCAGCGTGGAATGCGGCGGTGTATGTCGCCCAGATTGAAGACGACCGGTTGACGGAAATGACTGAAAACAGCCGAGCTCTCGATGCCACCCGAGAGGTTCTGCGCAAGCATAATGGGCTTTGGTTTTACGACGAATCCTACGTCATCTCGCGCCGTCGCGACTGACATTCCGGGAAAGATCACACACAGCCGCCGGCATCCGGCGCGAACAAGGGGTTGTTGATGCGCGCGTCTTATCTGTTCACCAGCGAGTCGGTTTCCGAGGGGCACCCGGACAAGGTTTGCGACCGAATCTCCGACGAGATCGTCGATCTGTTTTTCCGCGAAGGACCCAAGGCCGGCATCGATCCCTGGGCGATCCGCGCGGCCTGCGAAACGCTCGCCACCACCAACAAGGTCGTCATCGCCGGTGAGACCCGCGGACCCAAATCCGTCACCAACGACCAGATCGAAAGCGTCGTTCGCGCTGCGATCAAGGACATCGGCTACGAGCAGGAAGGATTTCACTGGAAAACCTGCGACATCGAAATCCTGCTCCATCCGCAATCCGCCGATATCGCGCAGGGCGTCGATGCACTGCAGCCCGGCACCAACAAGGAAGAGGGCGCGGGCGACCAGGGCATCATGTTCGGCTACGCCACCAATGAGACGCCCGACCTGATGCCGGCGCCGATTTTCTACGCCCACAAGATCCTGCGGCTGATTTCGGAAGCGCGTCACTCCGGCAAGGAGAAGGTGCTGGGCCCGGA
>CADEDX010000638.1 GCA_902826195.1 uncultured Bradyrhizobium sp.
CGGCCCCGGCTTGGCATCGGCCGTACATTCCAGAATCTCGCGCTGTTCCATCACATGAGCGTGCTCGACAACATCATGGTCGGGCGGCATCACTTGTTGAAAAACAACTTCATCACGGGATCGCTTTACTGGCTGACCGGCGCGCGGCGCGAGGAACTCGAGCATCGCCGGAAGGTGGAGGAGATCATCGACTTCCTCGACCTGCAGTCGGTGCGCAAGGCAACCGCCGGCACCCTGCCCTACGGCTTGCGCAAGCGCGTCGAGCTCGCCCGCGCCATGGCGCTGGAGCCGCAGCTGATCCTGCTCGACGAACCGATGGCCGGCATGAACTTCGAGGAAAAGGAGGACATGGCGCGCTACATCGTCGATCTCAACGAGGAGTTCGGCATGACCGTGATGATGATCGAGCATGACATGGGCGTGGTGATGGATATTTCCCACCGCGTCATGGTGCTGGATTTTGGCCGCAAGATCGCCGAAGGCGATCCGGCCTCCGTGCTCGCCGATCCCCACGTCAAGCGCGCCTATCTCGGCGAAGAGGACGAGATGCTCGTCGATCCCGACGACAAGCCCTCCGCTCCGGAGTGCGCGGCATGATGGATTACGCCGGACGTGTCGCCAAGGCAGATACTTTTCCAAAGCTGCTGCGCCGCAATGCGAAGGAACACGGCGGCGAGATCGCGTTGCGCGAAAAGGATCTCGGGCTGTGGCGCGTTTTCACCTGGAACGATTATCAGGCGCGCGTGCACGATTTTGCGCTCGGCATGGTCGAACTCGGCCTCGGGCGCGGCGACGTTATCGGCATCATCGGCGACAACCGCCCAGACTGGGTGGCGGCAGAGATCGCGACCCATGCCATCGGCGCGATGAGTCTTGGCCTCTATCGCGACGTGCTGGACGAGGAAGCGGCCTATCTGCTGAGCTACGGCGACGCCAAACTGGTGTTCGCGGAAGACGAGGAGCAGGTCGACAAGCTGCTGGCGCTGGCCGACCGTGCGCCCAATGTCAAGCACATCGTTTATTCCGATCCGCGCGGCATGCGGAAATATGACGATCCCCGGCTTATGGACGCGGGAAAACTCGCCGCGATGGGGCGCGAGCGCGCCGCGCGCGAGGCGGGCCTCTATGACCGGCTGGTCGACGCGACCAGCGGTGAGGACATCGCGATCCTCTGCACCACCTCGGGCACCACGGCCCATCCCAAGCTGGCGATGCTGGCGGGCGGCCGCGTACTGCGGCATTGCGCCACTTATCTGACGTTCGATCCGAAGGGGCCGGACGACGAATATGTCTCGGTGCTGCCGCTGCCCTGGATCATGGAACAGGTCTACGCGCTCGGCAAAGGGCTGCTGTGCCGGATGAAGGTCAACTTCGTCGAAGAGCCCGAGACCATGATGCACGATTTCCGCGAGATCGCGCCGACCTTCGTGCTGTTCGCGCCGAGGCTCTGGGAATCGATCGCTGCCGACGTGCGTGCCGGCGTAATGGATGCCTCGCCGCTGAAGCAGAAACTATTCGACATCGGCATGAAGACGGGACTTGCGGCGCTGGCGCAGGGGAAGCATTCGATACTGGCCGACCAGTTGCTGTTCCGCGCGCTGCGCGACCGGCTTGGCTTCACGCGGCTGCGTTCGGCCGCGACCGGCGGCGCGGCGCTCGGGCCGGATACCTTCAAGTTCTTCCGCGCCATGGGCGTGCCGCTGCGCACGCTTTACGGCCAGACCGAAATGCTCGGCGCTTACACGCTGCATCCCTCCGAGAAGGTCGACCCGGATACGACGGGCGTGCCGATGGCCGCCGACATCGAGCTTCGTATCGACAACCCCGACATCAACGGCGTCGGCGAAATCGTGGTGCGCCACCCCAACATGTTCCTTGGCTACTACAAGAATCCGGAAGCCTCGGCCGCCGACATCAAGGACGGCTGGATGCATTCCGGCGACGCCGGCTATTTCAACGTCGACCGGCAGCTCGTCGTCATCGACCGCATCAAGGATCTCGCCGAGACCTCGCGCGGCGAACGCTTCTCGCCGCAATACCTCGAAAACAAGCTGAAGTTTTCGCCCTACATTGCCGAGACGGTCGTGCTCGGCGCCGGCCGCGATACGCTTGCAGCGATGATCTGCATCCGCTTCTCGATCATCTCGAAATGGGCGGAGAAGAAACGCATCTCGTTCACGACCTACACCGATCTTTCCTCGCGGCCCGAAGTCTATGAACTGCTGCGCAAGGAGGTCGAAAGCGTCAACGCCACGCTGCCGCCGGCGCAGCGCATCTCGCGCTTCCTGCTGCTCTACAAGGAACTCGACGCCGACGACGGCGAATTGACCCGCACCCGAAAGGTCCGCCGCAGCGTCATCCACGAGAAATACGCCGACATTATCGACGCGATCTATGGCGGCAAGCGCGACATCCCGGTCGACACCGTGATCCGCTTCCAGGACGGCACCACCCAGCGCATCCGCACCACGCTCCGGGTGGTCGACCTCGGCCACGATGCGCCGATGGCGGAGGCCGCGGAATGAGGATGCAGCAACACAGCACGGCGCCAGTCGATGCGCCCTCTCCCCTTGTGGGAGAGGGCATCACCGCCGCTCGCCGCGAACTCGCTTGGGAGAGCGGTATCTCTCCACACCTGCGAACCCCGATAGAACCCCTCACCCGTCTTCGCTTCGCGAAGCCACCCTCTCCCACAAGGGGAGAGGGGAAGGTCCCCGCAGCTCTCGCCACTCGAACCCCATGAACACCCAGCTCCTGATCCAGCTCCTGGTCAACGGTCTCGTGGTCGGCACGCTCTATGGCGTGGTCGCGATGTCGTTCGTGCTGATCTACAAGGCGACGCAGGTCGTGAATTTCGCACAAGGCGAACTGCTTCTGATCGGCGCCTGGGTATGCTGGTGGCTGCTCACCAAATACCAGGTGCCGTTCTATCTGGGCATGCCGATCACGCTGGTCTTCATGTTCCTGTTCGGCATCGCCATCCAGATCGTGATCCTGCGCCCGATGATCGGCGAACCGATCATTTCCGTGATCATGGTAACGATCGCGCTGTCGACGGTGTTTTCCGCGCTGATGAAATGGATGTTCGGCGTCAATCTGCAGCCGTTCCCGCGCATCTTCCAGACCCAGAACATCAATATATTGGGGCTGCAGGTGCAGACCGTCTATCTGATGAGCCTCGCAGTGTCGGTGGCGATGATGGTCGGCATGGCGTGGTTCTTCCGTTTCTCAAAATACGGCCTCGCCATGCGTGCAACCGCCTTCAACCAGCAGGTGGCTCAGTCGCTCGGCATATCAGTGAAAAGCGTGTTCGCGATGGCTTGGGCGATTTCGGCGACCGTCTCCGCCGTCGCGGGCGTGGTAGTGGCCGTCGTCAACGGCGTTTCCGCCGGGCTCTCCGCCTACGGCGTCAAGGTATTCCCGGCAGCGATCCTCGGCGGCCTCGACAGCGTCGGCGGCGCGGTGCTGGGCGGCATCATCATCGGCCTGCTGGAGAACTTCGCTCATTTTCTCGACAGCGAATATCTGCACTGGGGCAATCTTTATGAGATCGCGCCGTTCTACGCCCTCATCATCATCCTGATGATCAAGCCTTACGGCCTGTTCGGCACCAAAGACATCGAGCGGGTGTAATATCATGGCCGGTCAAACCCTCATCCCCGCTGGCGACTTCCGCACCACCTATGCGGCGGATACCACCGTGTTTCCCACCACGACCAGCCGCAACGCCTTGATCGCGGGCATCGTGCTGATCTGCTTTGCCCCGCATGTCCTGAACGAATACAGCCTCAGCCTGCTGATCCAGATCGGCATCTTCGGCATCGCC
>CADEDX010000639.1 GCA_902826195.1 uncultured Bradyrhizobium sp.
GAGGGTGGAGCTTGCGATAAAGACCAGCGACGGCGACAACTCGCGCTGATGTACGAGTCCGACAAGAACCTGACGCTTGGCCAGCGCTCGAACGCCATGTCTCCGATCAAGGAAATCGAAGGCCTCATCGCTTTGATCAGAACGGCGATCGAGCGCAATTTATTGGTACGCCGCGACGACGTTCTGCATGCTCTTCTCAGCGCGGTCGTCGTCGCGCGAGGGAGGCAATCGCGAAGTCGCCGCTGATATTATCGCGGCTCGCGACAAGCTGAACTCAATAGCGCTCGCTCAAATGGAAACGACGAATCTGCGTACTTTGGACGGAAGGCGTTAGAGAGCAATGAGACCGTGCTTAATCCCCATGATAACAGCAGTTATGCGATTTCCGGCACCTAGTTTACGCATCGCATTCCCCACGTGAAACTCGACCGTCTTTTGTGAAATGGAGAGAATCTCGCCGATTTCCCAATTTGTCTTTCCTTCCTTGCACCACCGAAGGCACTCTAATTCCTGCGCTGTCAAAAGTGGTGCCGACAATGGGACCCGGCGACGCGCATCGATTCCAAAGGTCACGTTTCGGTCGATGAGTTGCTCTACTGATGCGTCCATGGTGCCCCCACCCCGTAATACTCAGACTTGTCGCTAGATCCTCAAACACCGTCAGCAAATTCTGGCCGGGTTTGCACTAATGCAGTGAAAGCTCTGGCGACCTTCCGCCCTCGCGCAGCGGGAAAGTGGAGCGTCCGGAACGCCGGAATACCGACGATTTGGTAGGAAAAGATCGCCGAAGGATGGGAATGTGCTGACAGCGGTGTTGTGCTCGAATGGGCCAAATCGATTCTCTTGTGATCGCCGAAGTTTTCGACGGCAGCAGCGACAGCAGCGATAGCGGTCGAAGAGCCCAGAAGGGCACTACAACTTCTGAGGAAACTTATTAAGTATGCTCCCGGAGATGATGCATTCATGGCGGCCGCGGTCAAGAGTGCCGAAGCAGTTTTTTTCTGAATGCTGCGCGGGTCCCCGCGACTTTGGCGGATCGCTCATTTGGAACTTTCGGCCAAACAGCATCGTTTCTGTAAGCTCAAAGTCTGTAGCTCGCAGACTGACGCACTCGCGTGAGCCTACTCTAGCGAGAACGTTGCAGCGTCCAAAGAGACGCTTCGGACAAAGGGTCGAGAATGATCGGACATTTTGGACGCAGCAAACAGGCGCCTAAGCAACCATGCCCCATCAACAACGCATCGTTGTCGTGTCTGGCTTATGAGGTGGAGAACGGGCAGTGGGGTGGTCCCTTTGGTCGGAAAGCGGCTTTCTGTTTTCGAAAAGCCTCATGCCTGACCAGGTTCATGAGGTCAGCTGAGTCTTCGCGGTCGTGAATCGTGAAGGCGAGGTCCAAGCCGATCTGTTCGGCATACTCGCGCAGCAGCCGGGCGCAGGTGCCGGCCCAGGTTAGCGCATCGGTCATGATCCCGGCGTTGTCACCCAAACCTTGCGGGCGATCCTTTCGACGCGCTTGGTCATCTCGGACGCGGCACGCCGTGAAAACGTCATCAGCAGGATCCGGCGTGGGTCGGCGCCCTGAACGATCAGATGGGCGAACCGATGGGCGAGGGTGTTGGCCTTTCCGGAGCCCGCTCCTGCGATGACCAACAATGGCGCCGCCGCCAATCCTCCCGTCGCTCCATGCTCGACCGCACGTCGTTGCTCGGGATTGAGGGTTTCGAGGTCGGCGGTTGCCGTCTGCACCTTGGGCGTCCGTTCATGGTTGAAATAAGCGACGGTCAATGATTCCTGCCGTGATCGCAACCTAGACCTCCCTCGGGAGTGACGCGGTTGCCAACCAAGTTGGAGCATGGTCGCCGACTGCCGCCGCTCGGCCTTGGCGCACTTGCGGCAGCGCAGACGGCTCGCAAGATCGTGCACGAAAGTGGTCGGTGGGTGCTTGAGCGCTGCCAAATCGACATCGTTCGGGGTCTTGCACCGCGAACACTGGATTTCCAGCCAGGGAAAGCCGCCGTTGATCGCCTGGTCAATTGTTGGCGAGGGGTCGATCGGCTCGCCATCGCTCCACATCCGCTCGTTCCAGCTTTCACAGAGCAACCTATCGGCCTGCTGGATCAGCGCAGCACCCTCGGTTCGCATCTCTGCTGATTGCGCAGCCAGAATGCCGGTCATCGCGCGTGCTTTCCCCAATTCCTTCGTCAGAGCCTTTCGGTCTCCGCCTGACAGCGGCCCGCTGGCTTGGAACAGCGTTGGCACAGTTTAAAATTTGGAGATCGCATCGTTCCTTTTTACTAAGGGAACTATCAACCGTTTCGGCGGTGCGTCAAACGTGAGCTGGCGAGACATATTAGCCATCGCGCAAGCCTTCCCAGCCTCCTTGTTCAAAGCTTCCGGTCGCCTCCGGAGAGGGACGTGGGGTTGCGAAAAGGCCGCAGGCAGAAGGACCGTGAACGCCGTCAGCAGGCGGTCAACAAGGCGCAGGCCTACGACAAAAGCTCTCGTGGGGTTCTTGGAACGAAAACCAGTCTTCGGACCGGCTCAACCTGAACCTGAATCGGCCTTATCCTTCCGGCCCGCTGAGCTGCGCCTCACAGGAAGTCACGTTCCAGACGAGCGAGCACGACGTCGGAAACGACTTGGCGTGCGAGCCGGCAAAACAAGGTCTCGGTTGCATCGAAGCGGCCATGTTCTGCGAGCTTGTTTGCTGGCGCACCGCCGCGACAGACATCGAAATAGGCACAAGTCGCTCGGCACGCAGTAACACCCTCTGCTATCTCACGGGCTACTCGCTGATAATCGGTCCGTTTCAGCATATCCTCGAGCCGATCGTGCACCACATCTCCGAAGAAAAAACCTGGGGGATCGCTGGCGCGCCCCGTAAGACCCGCCAGTTCCGGGGAAAAGGTCGACACCTGACCTCGGGACGAAATGGAAATTATATCGAAGGGGTAGGACTCCGAGCTGGCGCGGCTATCGCCAAAATGAGGATCAACAAGCAGAGCTGTCAGGCTGTTCACCTCACGTACGCTGACACCGAATGTAGATCGAGCGGCGCGATCAAGAACACGATCGAAGAACCTCGCGAAACGGCTCGCGACATCGCTTTGCCTAAGAGTCGACTGCCTGTTCTCGCCCTCAATTTCCTCGATGTTGAAGCCCAGGTGCGTGAACCCCTCTCCCAGAAAGAAATCCATTATTGGATCTGCAGCGTCTAGGCTCTGTTCACCAACAACACAGATCGCGTGACAATCGAGACCAGCGCGCCGCAAAGCGCTAACACCCCGCATCGCAGCAGCCTGAGTACCGCCTCCAGAACGCGTGCGCCGTCGCGCATCATGGATATGGGCTGGGCCGTCAAGGCTCACACCAACACGGATATTGTACTCCTTGAATAAGCAGCACCACTCGTCATTGATCAGGGTCGCATTAGTCTGAATCGCCTGCCGCGGAGGTCCATATGGCCAATGAGTCGTGAGTAGTGCCTCTGCTTGCCGATACCATGAGACGGGCACCGTCAGCGGCTCGCCCGCATGCCAGACCACGTTTGTCTCTGGGGATACAAGATTGTCCCGCTTCACGAATTCGATTGCCGCGGAAACAGTACCAAGAGCCATCCGATGCCGATCGGATCTGGACGGCAGATAGCAGTAACCGCAGTCAATATTGCAGAATGCCGTTGATTGGAAAATCAGGAGACCTGCTGGACCATAGACCGGGTCTGGTCTCAGAACCTTCGCCAGTTCTGCCATTGGACCTGGACTCTATACTTTGTGTCTTCCACGATCGAGCCGACTGCCTTGTGCAGATAAGAACTGATCTGGTT
>CADEDX010000640.1 GCA_902826195.1 uncultured Bradyrhizobium sp.
TGCAAAGGCGTGCAACAAGTGGCCTGAAGGCAATCAAGGTCGAAAACGACAAGGTCACGCGTCTCGCCGCGCAGTCGGCGCAGATCGAGGCCGGGCAAGTATTTATCCCCGAGCAGGCGTCATGGTTGGCGGAATTCCAGACCGAGATGCTCGTGTTTCCCGAGGGCAAGTACGACGACCAGGTCGATAGTGTTTCACAGTATCTAAACTGGGTGGAACAACGACAACGGGTCGTGGTCAGGACCTATGATTTTTAGCTTTTATAGAATCGAATTTGCCAAATGCTGTCGTAAAAGCGGACCGCTTCGCCCGCTATTGATTGGCAGAAGCACGTGGGCCAGATGTCGTGTCGATGATTCGTGATTTAAGAATCGACAGAAGAATGGAATTGGCTAATGCTAAAGTGTTGAACAGTCGTTCGGTTTGCATATATCGGGATGGGGCCGAATAGCCAAATCAACTTAGTGCTGGAGCGTACGCTGTGAGGGCAACCCGATCAACGAGCGTCGGCTTAATGTTTCCTCGGAACTTTCCGGTCAAGGCGTATGACGGCGTCAACGACCATGTGTCGCGTTGCAAAGCAGATAAATCGCCGGTCGAGTACAATGAGTTTAGCGGCGGGTGGAACGGCATTGGCTATCGTTTCTTGCTTTGCAAGGAACAGAACGAGGCGTATTCAGCATCGATCGCCAAGAGCGTCGCGCCTAAAACAAGCGAGAGACTTAAACAGGAGCGCGCCCTGTATATTTTCATGGTCTCCGGTTTTTCGACACTGGAGTGCATGTCATACGCACTGTATGCACTCGGCGCTATGCTGGACCCAACTGAATACTCTTTGATCGGGAAAAAAAAATTGCGCAACATCAATTTTGAATTAACTCGCAAGACGTTCGCAAAACGGTTCCGGAAGGAGGCCGTCACTCTCGCACTCGATAGAATTTCCAATGATCCCAAGTTCAACACGCTGAACGCCGCACGCAATATTCTTTTGCATCGCACCCAGCCCGCGAGAACTATATTCGCCGGCGGTGCAAAGGATGGCACTGCGGAATGGAAATTGGGAACTATGCAACTAAACATTAGAACGACGGCGTCTCTCTACGGTTGGCTTTCGGTACGCCTTACAGAGACGATTGAAGAAACCCTCACGTTTGCGAAAAGGGAATTCTCTCTGCCGCCGTGAGTCAATCCCGACGAATTGGTTTAGCGACGGCGGGATCCGCCTTTTGCCATCTGAGCTACTTGGTCAGATGATGGCTAAAAACAGCTCACCTTAAAATCGTATGACGTTTAATCAAGCGTATTTGTTTTGCTTCCATTGAAACGAAAATAGGGCGCCTCGCCCGTATAACGAAGCAGTCCGTTTCGGCCAAACAACGCCATTAAATAATCCGCCGTTCGGCTTGATGATGTGCCGAACAAGAGCGAATGGTCGGTCCGTTCCGCGGCACTTGGGCCCGGAACAACGGAGACCGACCGATGACCGATACCCCCGATTATGCCGTCAGCGCCACCTTGATGGCCGTGGCAGCGCTGCTCGACGAGGCCAAGACCGAGATCGAGCGTGCGGCGCAACATGTGCGCGACGGCAACTACGATGCCGCGCTCGGTACTTTGATAGCGTTCGACTCATTATCCGGCGACGCAGCGACCCTCAAGCAGGCCGCGCGGACGTTGCTGCGCAACATGCAACGAGTCAATCCAACCCCTGCACCGCGATCGAACGCCGCCAGCGGGAGCGTCTTCGGGCGACGTGTACGGACCTAACTTGCCCGACTATCCCGCAACCGAGCCACACCTCAACCGCAACCAAAGGACCCTGACCATGACGAAGTCCAAGAAGCCTGTCCGAACCAAGCCAACCTCTAAATCGCGTAAGCAGCCCGGTGTCGCAAAAACGACTGCACCAGCCGACGTCGATGCCAAGCCAAGCAAACTCGATCGGCTTACGGCGATGTTACGCCAGCCCCAAGGCGCCACCATCGATGAACTGGCCGTCGAGTTGGACTGGCAAACCCACAGTGTCCGCGGCGCGATGTCGGGAGCGCTGCGCAAGAAACTCGGCCTATCCGTCACCTCGGCGAAGGACGAGGGTGGCTCGCGTCGGTACCGGATCGCGTGATCGGCGCGGCACATCGGCAATCTGCGCCATGGCACCGAATACCCGCCCCACACATAGCTTGATTCATACTCTCGTGGATGAAGTCACCGTACTCACGGTGGCTTCGTCCACGCCAAGTTCCGACCGGCGCGCTTTGGAGATGCGGACGACGCTTTACGAAGCGACCGTCCAGTTGGCGCAGGTCCCGTCGCTTCAGCCATCCGAGTTATTCGATAAGCTGACCATCCTATGCGGTCGATTGCGCGAGGATTTGCATCCTGAACACCGCGGCGAGTTGTTGACCTATCTGCTCGCAGAATCCGTTCGCGAGGATTGCCGTCGACTTTTGATCTCGACGTGTCCTGCGCGCGGCAAGGCGGGTCGGACCGAGCCATGATCCGACGCCGGTCGAAAACGCGGATCCCGATCGATATCGAGCGGGCATTGCAGCAGCTTCAAAATATGCCGATCGTTGGCGTCCGAGAGCTTTGGACTGATTGGCTCAACGAGGCGCCCCCACGTTGCCAGAGCAAGGAGGTGCTGCGCGGCTTATTGGCTTGGCGCGTTCAGGCGCAGCGCTACGGCGGGATGAGCCGAGAGGCGAAGCGGCGTCTTGCACAAATTACGCCCGCTTCGAACCTCGCTAGGCCGTCTCCCAAGATCGCGCCGATCGTCAGCCTCCGCCCCGGCACGATGCTGACCAAGGAATGGCGGGGTGTCATGCATCGCGTCCACGTGCTCGATAGTGGGTATGCATACGAAGGTAAGGCCTTCTCGTCTCTGTCAGCCGTGGCACGTCGGATCGCGGGTACCCGCTGGTCGGGACCCAGATTCTTCGGACTTGAGGCCAAGGGACAGGCGCCTTCCGCGGGTCAATCATGACCGCTCCTCGCATCAGGCGATGCGCCATCTACACTCGTAAATCCTCGGAAGAAGGTCTCGATCAGACCTTCAACTCGCTCGACGCCCAGCGTGAGGCTTGCGAGGCGTATATAAAGAGTCAGGCCCACGAGGGCTGGCGCCCGATCGACCGCCAGTATGACGATGGCGGTTACTCGGGTGGCTCGATGGATCGACCGGCCGTGAAGCGGCTCATGGCCGATCTCGAGTCCGATCTGATCGATGTGATCGTCGTCTACAAGGTCGACCGCCTGACGCGGTCCCTGACCGATTTTGCCCGGATCGTCGAGGTGCTGGACCGCAAGGGCATCTCGTTCGTCTCGGTCACCCAGCACTTCAACACCACCTCCTCGATGGGTCGGCTGACCCTGAACGTCCTGTTGTCTTTTGCCCAGTTCGAGCGTGAGGTTACCGGCGAGCGGATCCGGGACAAGGTCGCCGCTTCGAAGAAGAAGGGGATGTGGATGGGCGGCTTCCCGCCCCTTGGCTACGACATTCTGAACCGCAAGCTCGCGGTCAACGAGCCCGAGGCCGAGACGGTACGGCACATATTCGGGCGGTACTTGGTGCTGGGGTCCGTTCGTAAGCTGACGACAGACCTCAAACAAACCAACGTCACCAGCAAGCGCTGGAAGACCATCAAAGGACCCATCCGGGGTGGCAACACATTCACCCGGGGAGCCCTGTATCACGTCCTGCGCAACCGGATTTACCTCGGCGAGATATGCCACAAGGGCAGCATTTATGCCGGCGAGCACCGCGCTATCGTGCCGATGGATCTCTGGCGGCGCACTCAAGACAT
>CADEDX010000641.1 GCA_902826195.1 uncultured Bradyrhizobium sp.
CCCCAGTAGATGCAGGACAGCATGATGATGGCCGAGGTCGGCGGCATGCTGAAGGTCAGCGGCAGCAGGATCGCAACGCCGTTGGCGCCGCCGAGGCCTGGAAGGACGCCGATCAGGACCCCCAGCACGATGCCGAGGACCATCACCATGATGTTGAAGGGTTGCAGCGCTACCGCAAAGCCGTGAAACAGATTGACGAGTTCTTCCATCGTAATTCCTGCCGCTGCAAATAACTAAAGACCGAGCCATTCTTCGACCGGCCCCTTGGGGAGCGGAACCAGGAACCAGCGCTCGAAAATGAAATAGGTGGCGATGGGCATGCCGAGCGCGACCGCCAGCACCGTTACCCAGGAATATTTGCCCAGCCATCGCATGAACCACGCGATGAAGACCATAGAGGCGACGTAGAGCCCGGTGAACGGCATTGCGCCGACATAGATCGCGGTGGGAATCACGACGCTCATGACCTGGCGGAGTTGTCCCCATTCCGCGAACAGCCCGTCATCGTCTTCGCGCAGCCCGTTCCACAGATTGATCGCGCTCGACGCCAGGATGAAGATCCCGATGTAGAACGGGAAGAAGCCGGCGCGCGGACCTTCTGCGCCCCAGTTGACGCCCGCCTTCAGGCTGCCGGCGATAACGATCGCACCGAACAGGGCGATCAGGAGGGTGACGCCTGCCTCCACAAGCTTGTGGGAGGGGCCTGCGTTGCTTGAACCTGTTGTCATCGAAACTCCATGCGAAGCCGGGCCTCGGCCTGCAAGGCCCGGCGTCGGTGCTGCGGTCCGTCGTGGCTCAATCGTTTGTTCAGTTTCCCGCAGGAGCGAGGAAGCCGGCGTCCTTCATCAGCGTCTCGTGACGCTTCTCCTCGCCCTCGACCCACTTGGCGTAGTCGGGCCCGGCCATGAAGGTGGTGTTGAACGCACCGCTTTTCATGAAGTCCTGCCACTCGGGCGTGGCGCGAACTTTCTTGAACAGATCGACATAGTATTCGATCTGGTCCTTCGTCGCCTTGGGCGTCATGAAGACGCCCCGCAGCATCAGATATTCCATGTCGAGACCTTGCGATTTGCAGGTTGGAATGTCCTTCCAGCTCTTGCCGTCCGCGACCTGCTCGTCATAGTTCATAGGCTGTGCGTCGAACACGCAGAGCGGACGCAGCTTGCCGCCACGCCATTGGGCGACCGCCTCGATCGGGTTGTTGACGGTGGAATCGATGTGGTTGCCGACCAGCTGAACGGCGACTTCGCCGCCGCCCTTGTAGGGGATGTAGGTGAACTTGCTGCCGGTGGTCTTCTCGACGGCCACCGTGATGATCTGGTCTTCCTGCTTCGAGCCGGTGCCGCCCATCTTCATCGAGCTGGCCGGCGCCGCCTTCACCGCTTCGATATATTCCTTGGCGGTCTTGTAGGGCTTGTCGGCATTCACCCACAGCACGAATTCGTCGAGCGCGAGCATCGCGACCGGCGTCAGGTCTTTCCAGTTGAACGGAATGCCCGTCGCGAGCGGCGTGGTGAAGAGGTTGGACAGCGTGATGATGATCTTGTGCGGATTGTTCGCCGATCCCTTGACGTCGAGGAAGCCTTCACCGCCGGCACCGCCCGACTTGTTGATGACAACCATAGGCTGCTTCATCAGGCTGTGCTTGGTGACGATACCCTGGATTGTCCGCGCCATCTGATCGGCGCCGCCGCCAGTGCCGGCCGGCACGATAAATTCCACGGGTCGCACCGGTTCCCACGCGGCGAACGCAGGCAGTGGACTGACGGCGAACAGCGCTGCAAGTGCCCCCAGCGCAGAATGTGCAGCATGTTTCATGTGTTTTCACTCCCATCCAGTTATCGTTGTGCCGGTCTGTTGCCGGCTTGGTTCGTTGCAAGCGCCCACGCAGGCGTTCTCGCATTCAAAACCGTCCCACTGCAACGGTTCCATTGGTAGCCGATGCAAACTTG
Organism: uncultured Bradyrhizobium sp.; assembly: GCA_902826195.1. Classification (GTDB taxonomy): domain Bacteria; phylum Pseudomonadota; class Alphaproteobacteria; order Rhizobiales; family Xanthobacteraceae; genus Bradyrhizobium. The sequence goes on from CADEDX010000641.1 coordinate 1,953, forward strand.
AATTGTACGGAAGACCTTGAAGAGCGGCATCCGCTCCTTTCGGCCAATAGGGAAAGTGAAATACCGGAAGCGGCGCGCGATATCGCTTGCGCCTGTCGCCCCAACGCCCTGACTGTCCTCTTGGACTGCACGGCCTACCTCCCAGAGCGCTCCATTTTACCGAGCACCGTTGGAAGGCATCTTTGTATGCGATATGCCAGTACGCAACCGGGATAATGCTCCCGACCCCCATCCTGGCTGATTTGTCGCAGCTGTTAATAAATGTAGACAGTAAGTTGCACAAAAAATGGCCCCGGAGATCCGGGGCCATAAATGGTTTCGATCCGTTCAGTCCAGGTCGCCGGTCTGATCGGAGCAGACCGCGAAGGCCTGTAGTTGCAGGCTCAAAGACCGAAGTAGGGCAGGTCGCCGTTGCGGACGGCGATACGGCTGCTGGCGGTCAACAATCCGTCGATGGCGGCCATCAGGCGGCTGAGCAGGGTGCTAGAGGGCACGAGGCCGATCGATGCTGTCTTGGACATAAGCGTCCCCTTTTCTTTGGTGGCGGAACTATTCCACACCGCGATCTGGGGGCAATTTATGTATACCAGATGCCACTAACAACAGATTTGTTTGCATAGTAGCAATTGACATTTTGCATCGCAGCAAATCGTTGGCACTCCATGCCCGATATTCCAGGCAAGAAAGCGGCCGCTGGAAGCCCGCGAGCTTTGTATTCGGGGTACGAACCGGCGACTTTGGGTGCGTGCTGGCGGCGTGGTGACACGCGCCCAATCGTAGATATCCTTACCGTTGGAAGCTGCGCCGGTGCTTTACCGGTGGGATCGTCCGCACCGTGCTACGGTCTGACGGACCGACCGGATCACGTCCGGCATGAAAGCAAGGCAGACGAGGGAGCTCGGGCGCGGTGGACTTATCTTACTCACAAAATCTCGAGGACTATCATCTCTCCCTCGCTTTCGCCGGACAAGCAACCGGCGTCTATATCGATATCGGCGCAGGGCATCCGGTCGCGGACAATGTGTCGTTCTGGTTCTATGAGCGCGGGTGGCAGGGCATCGTCGTGGAGCCGCAATCCGAACTTGCGGCGCTCTACGACAGGTTGCGTCCGCGCGACGCCCTGAGCCGCTGCCTGGTCGGGCGGGAGAGCGGCGAGGCCGACTTCCATCTGGTCGATCGCCTGCACGGGCTCTCGACGACGCGCGAAGACGTGGCGCAGAATGTTCGGGCGTACAACGTCGATTATCGGACGCTTCGCCTGCCGGTGACCACGCTGGCGAAATTGTGTGAGCGCCATGACGTCAGCGTCATCGACTTCCTGAAAATCGATGTTGAGGGCGCCGAAAGCGACGTTCTGCTCGGCGGCGACTGGAAGCGGTTCCGGCCCAAGGTAATCGTTGCCGAGGCGGTCAGCCCGATGGCGTCGGAGCCGTCATGGCAGGACTGGGAACCGTTTCTGCTCGCGCAGGGCTACCAGTTTGCGCTGTTCGACACGCTCAACCGGTTCTACGTGGCACAGGAGCATCCCGACATCATGGCGCGCCTCCCGCGCGAGCGAGCCCCGTGGCACGCCGTGCGGCATATGTATGAGATCGGCCGCGCGCCTGAAAATGCACAACATCCCGATCACGCGTTGGCGCAGGAACTCGCGCGCGGATTCTGGGCCAGCCTGCCGCATCTCGATCCCGGCGTTCTCACATCGATACTGGCGCGTGCCCGGCGGGCAGGAGAAGGCGACGACCTCGAAGCGCTCGCGTCCATGGTCGAGAGCGAATCATTCCGCGCGGCGCTTGGACGCATCGCTTGCGGGTATGACGGTGGACAGATCGTCGATGAATGACGAACCGCA
>CADEDX010000642.1 GCA_902826195.1 uncultured Bradyrhizobium sp.
ACAAGAGCAACAGGCAGATCGCCAAGCAGGTCAAGAGCAACCACGTCACGGTCGGCCAGATCAGGAAGAAGCTGGAGAAGTCCGGTGACGTGGAAATTGTTTCCACGAGGACCGATGCCAAAGGCCGGAAACAACCTGCGCACAAGAGCCCGGCGAAAGACGCCGTCATTGTCGCGGCGGCCGACCGCGCCGAGGCCGGTGCGAACCAGAGCAAGCTCACTGAAAAAGGGGGCGATCCGTCTAACTTGATCGCGTCCTTCGCCGCGCAAGTACGCGCCGATGGTCTCGACCTCGCACGCAGGATTGGACCCGTCTGGCCGACGTTTGTCGAGCGGCTTCGCGAAGTCATCGACGAGATCGAACTGGAGGCCGAGCGGTGGTGGGCGTTGGAACTTCATCAATCCGACGGGATGCCCGACATTCCCGAATTCCTGCGCCGGCAAGCGACATCATGACCGATCCGCGCGCCGAAAGCGAGGTCGCGCCGCCCATGAGCAGCGCGGTCTCCGGGCACAAAGGCCGTGATCGATGGATATGTGCAATTCTCACTCACCATGACCTGATGACACCGCTCGAACTCCGGGTCGCTGTCCGGCTCGGCATATTCTTCAACTGCACCACCGGGCGATGTGATCCCGGCTATGCGCGGCTAGCGAAGGAGCTGTGCATTCCCCCGCGGTCGGCGCGGCGGTGTGTTGCCGCGCTGGTTGAGCGCGGCTTCGTTGGTCGCGATGAAGGCGCTGGCGGAAGCCACGACCAGAAGCGCAATTTTTCTCTGTTCATGCCTGCACGGGGGCCCGTCAGTACGTCCTCCGTACAGGGGACCGCCAGTGTGTCCTCCGTCGAGACCGAAAAACCAGCTTCGAACGGGGGACCAAAACGCGAGGTAGAGGGGACCAAAACAGTGGGTACGGGGGACCAAAACACGGGGGGACGGGGGACCGTACGCCGTCCCACTAATGAACCTGATGAACCTGATGAACCTGCTCAACCTGAGAGGGTCGTCTTCGACGACCCCCGCACCTCCCGTGTTGAGAGAGAGAGTGCTTCCAATAGCACTGCCAATTTCGCGACAATCGAAGGGCGGCCGAGATCGGACCAGCGCGCGGCTGAGGCCGCGCTTATCGAGCCTATCGAAGCGCCATCCCGACCATCCAACGCGACCGCAATAGGTACGGCCGCCGCGAGCGGACGCGCTGCACCCGCCACCAGCCCGTTCGCGCAGGTCTTGAGCGTCTACCCAATAGATCGCGTCGGCAACGAGGCCAGAGCGTTTTTTGCATTCACCCGCGCTCTGCTTGCTCTGGGTGATCTGGACGCAGTTCTAGAAGGCGTCGCCAGCCTGAAGCGGGAGCGCGGCGCGGAATTGCCGGACCTCGCCGAGGCGCTGGCGGCGCTCGTCGAGCGCGACTTCGCCACCACCAGCGAAGTGAGAGCAGGATCATGCAAATGAGCAGCGCGCCAATCGAACTGCGCTACCGATTAGCCGGGCCAGCGAGGGACCGCCGGTTCTATAGCGGCGCAGGCGCTGCCGGAGAGCGGGCGGCAGCCATACGCATCCACGACGCCGCGCTGCGGCGTCGAAAGGCATGATATGAACGCCGCGCGCAAACTCGCTGATCTCGCCGAAGCGTTAAAGCTGGGCGGCGCGCTGTCGGATGAGGTGCGTGAGCAGCTGTCTGAAGCGTTTGACAGGATCACGGCTGGCGAACCCGCTGACGTCGCGCTCGGCATCCGGCTCAAGCCGGGGCAGCGCAGCCTGCAATATGTCCGGCGCCACGAGCATCGAAACGCAACTCTTCGCGAGACGGCTGTCCGGTTTTGGCCGGGTTCGCTGCCGCCCGAGCAAGCGCGTCATATTGCCGAAGGGTTGGCTCGGTATCGCAGCGCCGGATGGCGGTTCGATCGCATCGTCGACCAATGCCCAGCGCGGCTGCTCGGCACAAAGCAGGAAGCGTTTTTCTATATTCTGAAGCAGGTTGACGCCGCGCTCACAGTCCCGACGATCCGCCTAATTCTTCGGGTGAGCTAGCCCCTATTCGTCCGAAAACGCATCGGGCGAGTATCGCGATCAAGATCGCAACAACGAAAGTAACGGAACATGAGCATTTTAGGAGCAGGCGTCGGCTTCGGCACTCTCGCACAGGCGGATGCCGCCGATCGACTGCCAAAATCGGCGGGCGAAAAGCTTCGGGCGCTGAGGCAGGCGCGCGACGATGCGGCGAACACTGCGCGTCCGATTTTTCAATCGATCGAGGACAAGCGGGCCGAACGTCGCGATTGTGCAAACCGCCTACGCGTGCTGACGGACGCACGGGGCATCGGCGGCTTCAGTCTCACTCCCGATGATAACCAGTGCAAGGACGTTCAAAAGTCAATCGAAAGGCTCGATCGCGAGATCGGCAGGCTTCGCGAGGCGTTCGATCTGAGATCGGATCGCGCTGGCACGATTGGCCAGCTTGTCCGCTCTCTTGAAGATTTCGTTCAAGTGGGCCGCCCGCCGGGCTGCGTCTTCGCGCCGGTCGAGATTGAAGCGCCGGTGCTGCGAAAAGGCGAGGACATCGCTGCGGCAATCGAAAATCGCCGTCGTCGTCTGCGCGAACTCAGCGCCGATAAGCATGCCGCCGAAAGCGCTCTGACCCCGAAGGCCGTGGTGAAGGCGAAGGCCGAGCGACAGATCGACGCGCTGGCGACCGCTGGCGCGCCAAGCGTGTTGAATTCGGTCGGCTTTGACGCGGCGTTCGAAATCCCAACGGTGACGGCGAAGTCCGACATCCGTCTCGAAAAAGAATTCGGTTTGGGTTTTGCCGAAATTCCCGACACGCTTGGCCTGATCGCATGGACATTCCGCGATCAACTGCTTGCCGCGATCAATGCCGAGATCGATCGGCATAGCGACGACGAGCATGCGCTTGACGATGCGACGCGCGCCGAACGGCTGGCGACGATCGCGCGCGATGCGTTGGCGGTCGGACGCGAGGAAGAAGCGTTGATCTGTTTGGCCGCAGCATCGGGCACCGAGATCATGCGCCGCCCTAACGCTGATCCGCGCGCCGTTTTGGGTCTGGAATTGATCAGCACCGCAGCATCTCGATCGGGGCCGATGGCGACGGTGACGAGGCTGATCGGCGGATCATGAACACGAGTTGCGCCGGGCGGGGGATGTTCTTTTCTGGGTGCACCCCCGCCCGTGCGCGGCCTGCGGCGGGGGTCGATCCTTTCCGGGTATCGGTCCCCGCCCGCGAGGCTACAGTTCGCCTGTCGTCGTAACGGGCGATCACGGCCCGAGGGGGCGGCGGCAGCGGTTCGCTCCCTGCCGCTGTCCCCGAAGGTCCGCCCCGTCGTCGATCCCGGCCCCGGAGGGGCGGCTCTGGACAAAGCTCACCACGGGCCGCCGAAGGCGCTTGGGGCCCCTATTGCTGCGCCGCCCGGCGCTCGGCCTCGCGCCGCAAATACGCAATGTCGTCATCGCTCAATGACAGCCCTTTCAGTGGCGGGCATAGCGGATAGGTCCGCACGCGTCGTCTTAGCCATGCGCGCAGATCAAGCTGATTGAGCCGGAGCGCTGCTGCCACAAACTCGCCAAAAAACTTGGAGCGTCCGGCCTCGTCGAGCCGCCCCCAAGCCGCCAGCGTCGCCTCCGTGAGATCATCCCGCTCCATCGAACATTCTCCTTTACCGCCACAATAATCGGCGAACGCAACTGCGAAAACCATTTTTCCAGATATGCTCGAATGGGGCAGTCGGACCTACCCCCCGGTTCCCAAGGGCACCATAGGACCCGG
>CADEDX010000643.1 GCA_902826195.1 uncultured Bradyrhizobium sp.
AAGCAGACCGTGACGGCATAGAATTTTGTCACACCGGTGCTCCTTCCGAAGTAGTCCGGATGTCCGAGAGAGCCACATGCATACGATTGCTCTCCGCCTGCCATAGCCGTGAAACATCGTCATGCAGCGGGAACACCTGGATCGCCAGCTCATACTCCCCAGGCTGAAGAATGTGGCTAATCGACACCAGTCTTGGTTGAAGCCACCTGCCAAGCCTGTGTCCGAGCGTTACCTCTGCGCTGTGTCTGAACAGGATCGTAGACCCCATGCGACCTTCCAATTCGACCCGGATGGCCGCAACAGGGTTGAATAGCTCGACCTGAAATCGCGATATCTTCCGTTTCACCCTTAAAGCCATGATGGCTTGCTGTTCGCCGATCCAAAAGTAGCGTGACCTGTCGATTGACGGGAGTTTGATGGTCTCTTTCGCGAACCCGCTGATCGGGAGCCACTCCAAATCGTCACGTTGGGTTTCATCGGCCAGCGTTTCATCGAAGTCTGTGCCTGCCGCCCCTGGTTGCATGGCAATCCATGCGCGCGAGGTGAAGGGCCTCAGTGCTTGTACGTCCAGTTCGCCGGCGTCGATTTGCGCCATCATGGCATAAAGCTGCTGCGGGACATGTTGTCGAAGCGTCTCAACGGCTGCAGCGAAACGGCGAGCAAGGCCTGTCAAGTGAGGGTTGGCGATCGCGACTTTTGCGAACACGTAAACCAAACTGCGCACGTGCTCGCGGTCACTCGCGCCGAAAAGTCTTGGGCTGCGGCGGTTGCGGACGGTGCCAGCATAGGAATCAGACATCCGCCACCGATAACCAGCCTGCGCAAGACGCAGCTCGAGATCCCAGTCTTCATACATCGAGAGCCGCAGATCGTATCCGCCAACCGCTTCGAATACCTGCGAACTGAACGTCAGGTCGCGAGGTATCGGATCGATACGGGAAAGCAGCTTATCGAAGACAAGTGGAGGCTCCGCGGAATATGCCGAGGGACGAGCGATGGAGCATCCGCGCTCGCCATCATCAATCAGCGTCTGTGAGAACGCCACTACCTCTGGATCATCAAAAAGTACTTCGGCTTCGGCGCGATTCTTTGTTGGCCAGAAACAGTCCTCGCCATCTAGCTGCGTGAGAAACGTTGTACAAAGTTTCGCAAGTCCAGCGTTGCGGGCCGCTGATACACCTCCGGTGTGCTTCTTGTAGACGATCGACAGCGACGAATAACGCCCCTCGAGCTCCGCCAGCACAGCTTGCGACCCATCTGTCGAGGCGTCGTCGACGACTACGATGCGATCGAACGGCATGGTCTGGTCTAAAGCCGAGAAGACACTGTCCCGAATCGTGTCGCGGTTGTTGTAGGAGGTGATGCAGCAGCCAAAGGTGAACTCGCGACGACGCGTTGCTGCGACTGGGGAGAGGGTCTTGTAGCTGCCAACCGATAACTTCTGTGATCGACAATGTGCCTTAACGTGATCAGGGAGTGGGATGCGCAATGTGTCGTGAGTGCCTGGTTTAGTGTAGCGCGATGGAGCATCACGACCGGCGAGAGTTTCGCGCCGCAGCTGCAACATCGATCTTCGGTCCCGTCGGTCGGCCGCGATCTGAGGAAAAAAGTCGCTTTCGCCGGTCTGGCTCCAGATGCGCTCCCTTAGGTCCTCTCGCTGCGCAGTTGTCATGACTGGAGCAAGGCAGTCTTCAAGATAGTACGCGAGATGGGCATCCATCTCTGCGATATCTGAGTTCAGGAGTTGTCGCGTGACAACCTTGTGGCCCGCAGATTTCGCAAGGCCCACCTTGAAGGCAACCGAGGAGGAGAATCCGAGAAACCTTGCCAGCTTTTCGATCTCGGCTTCCCTGTTGAGTGTGAAGGCCTCGTGTCGGAAGATGTGGCATCGTTTTGGGTACCGTGCCGCAGCCTTCAGTGACCATTCTGTGCAGGCACGCCACCAGATGGCGGACAACGCAAGATGAGACGCGCTCTCCGCGTTCTGCACATCGATGTGAGAGCAATGTTGCCGGACTTCGCGTACTAGTCGTGGCGCATCGCTTTCGTGAAACTCTTCGCCCGTGAAGGAGAACATGCCTAAGCTTGAATTGAGCGTGTCGATCGGATTGCGAAGGCAGATCACGATCTTTAGATCAGGTATTGATTTCAGGTAGCTCTCAAGACGCCCGCTGCCGCGTATGATTTTGACGAGCCACGCGTCCGGTTTTTCAGGATCGCCTTCCATCGTTGGCCGCTTGCCAAAAACGTCTTCGATGAAGGCGTCATGTACGGGGTGACGCCCATCAAGGAAAAGCGGCGATGCACGGTGGGCGTACATACCGAAAGGCGACAGATCGCCCGGCCCGAAGTTGGCGTCCGCCGGGCTCGCGGCATTTATACGCCAGAGGTAGGGCTCGTACCTGTACCTCGGCACAGCGAACGCACTTCGAATCATCTGGCCGATTTGACGATACAACATCGTCGTGGCTGACCGGCCTACGCCCGAAACGAGTACTCGCATTTGGCGTATCCTAAGCTTTCGAGCGGCCTTGTGCTAGAAAGAGCGTGAGCTTCTTTCCAAGGTTGCAGGAGCGCGAGGTTGCCGCATAGGCAGGCTTGCAGAAATCGGTCATCCGGCAAAGGATTCCGCCCGGTCCGCCGTCGCTCCGCGTCAGAGCACCACAAGGCTTTTCCTCTGCCAAATTAACAACCCTGCCTAATATCCAGTCGCAACCACCAGAGCCCCGATTATCAGTGGCGGGCGGGGTCGCGTCGCCACTGCTCGCGGTCGATGCGGGCAACATCGCTCGCAACCATCTCGGCGACCAGTTCCCGGAACGGCGTCTTGTGCGACCACCCAAGCTTGTTCCGCGCCTTGGTTGCGTCGCCGTGCAGAAGATCTACTTCGGTCGGACGAAAGTATCTTGGGTCTATCTTGACAAGCGCTGCGCCTGTTGCAGCGTCATGGCCCACTTCATCAACCCCGTGCCCACTCCACTTGATCGTGCGCCCGACCTCGGCGAAGGCCAACTCGACAAACTCTCTCACTGTATGAACTTCACCGGTGGCAAGGACGTAGTCGTCGGCTTCAGGCTGCTGCAGCATCAACCACATGCCTTCTACAAAATCTTTCGCATGACCCCAATCGCGTTTCGCGTCTAGGTTGCCCAGGTACAGAGTCTTTTGCAGTCCTTTTTCGATCGCCGCGACGGCTCGCGTTATTTTGCGGGTGACAAAGGTCTCGCCCCGCGTCGGACCCTCGTGATTGAAGAGAATACCGTTGGAGGCATGCATCCCGTAGGCTTCGCGGTAGTTCACCGTTATCCAGTAAGCATACAGCTTCGCCGCCGCGTAAGGACTGCGGGGATAAAACGGAGTCGTTTCCTTCTGCGGAATTTCCTGGACCTTTCCATACAGCTCGGACGTGGACGCCTGATAAAAGCGGGTCGTTCGCTCCATGCCCAGGATTCGGATCGCTTCCAGCAGCCTTAGCGCGCCCGTCGCGTCAGCGTTGGCGGTGTATTCCGGCGTCTCGAAGGACACCTGGACGTGGCTCTGCGCTGCGAGGTTGTATATTTCGGTGGGCTTGGTCTCCTTCACTAGACGGATCAAATTGGTTGAATCGGTCATGTCGCCGTAATGCAGGTAGAATTTCGTGTTGCCCTCATGCGGGTCCATGTAGAGATCATCGACGCGTTCTGTATTGAACGAGGACGACCGACGCTTGACGCCGTGAACCGTGTATCCCTTCGACAGCAATACACGCGACAGATACGCGCCGTCCTGCCCGGTAACTCCA
>CADEDX010000644.1 GCA_902826195.1 uncultured Bradyrhizobium sp.
GTTGGTCTCGAAGAAATGATAGTGCGAGCCGACCTGGATCGGCCGGTCGCCGGTGTTGGCGACGTTCAGCCTCACCGTCTTGCGGCCGGCATTGAGTTCGATCTCGCCGTCCTTGATGAAGAGTTCGCCGGGGATCATCTGGTGCTCCTATCGGATCGGCTCATGCACGGTGACGAGTTTTGTCCCGTCGGGAAACGTTGCCTCGACCTGGATGTCGTGGATCATCTCCGGAATGCCGTCCATGCATTGGGCGCGGGTGATGACCTGCGCGCCGGATTGCATCAGTTCGGCCACCGTGCGGCCGTCGCGCGCGCCTTCGACGATAAAGTCGGAAATGATGGCAATCGCCTCGGGATGGTTGAGCTTGACGCCGCGCTCCAGCCTGCGGCGCGCCACCATGGCCGCCATCGAGATCAAGAGCTTGTCCTTTTCGCGGGGGGAGAGATTCATGCGAGCACTCAGGTGGTTGAAGACCTAATTTAGCCAGAGCCTTGGAAGCGCCACGCCGCTGGCGCGGCCGAGCACGGCCATCATGTCGGCGCGGAGCCGCGCTGCATCTTGGGCACAGAAGCGCGCCATTGCAAATCCATTCCACGCGGAAATGCCGACCTCGCCACCGAAGGATTCGGATGCCTCCCTGATCCGCTCCACCAGCGCCTCGTCGCCGGGGACGATCAGCGCGGTGCCGATCGCGACGCCGCCATTGGCAACGGCCGGCCGCGCCAGTTTTTCGCCGATGTCGCCATCGAGCCGAACGGTTTCCGCAAACACCAGGCGACCGCCACAGCGCAGGCGCCAGTGATCGACGAACTCGCCATGCAGCATCTTCTCGCCCATCGCCGCGCGGCCGAACACCACGATTTCGCAGAGCAGGAGCGAGGCGTCTTCGGCCAGATCGATTTCGATGCGCCGGACAATGCGCGCGCGGTCGAACAGGATGGTTTCCTGCGGCAGCCATGCGAGATGCGCGCCGCTCTCCGCCTTCAGCGCGATACTGAGCTGCGCCGCGCCACCCGGCGCGCGATAGACTTTTTCGGCCGCCGCCGTCGTCAGCGTCAGCCGCGCCCCCTCGCCTGCCGCGATGTCGATATCGAAACGGTCGCCTCCGGCGATGCCACCGGCCGTGTTGACGAACACGCCGGACAGCCCCTCCGCTTCGGGCGAGGGAAAGCGCACGCGCAATGAGCCGGATTCATGCAGATCGCCGCGGCGGGTGACGCCATCCTTCAACTGCACGCCGAATCGCACCGCGCCCCGGGCGCGATTGGCCGCAAATGTCGCCGAACTCGCACGCGCGCTGTCGGTTTGCATCCGTCCCCCAATGCAACGCCCGATACGGCCTTATAGCGCCATCTGGCGGCTGATCTCGGCGGGATCGAGGCTGGCGCGGTCGCAGGCATATTTCACCGCGCCGCGATCCATCACCGCGAAATTGTCGCCGAGCTCGCAGGCAAAGTCGAGATATTGTTCGACCAGCACGATCGCCATGTTGCCGAGGCTGCGCAGATAGGTGATGGCGCGGCCGATGTCCTTGATGATCGAGGGCTGGATGCCTTCGGTCGGCTCGTCCAGCAGCAACAGCTTTGGCCGCATCACCAGCGCGCGGCCGATCGCCAGTTGCTGCTGCTGCCCGCCGGAGAGGTCGCCGCCGCGCCGGCCCAGCATGGTGTTCAGCACCGGAAACAGCGAGAACACGTCGTCGGGGATGTGGCGGTCTTCGCGCTTGAGCGGCCCGAAACCGGTCTTGAGATTCTCTTCCACCGTCAGCAGCGGAAAAATCTCGCGGCCCTGCGGCACGAAGCCAATGCCGGCCCGCGCGCGCTCGTAAGGCTTGAGACCGGTGATGTCGTTACCTTCAAGGGCGATCGAACCGCCCGATATCGGATATTGCCCGACCATCGCACGCAGCAGCGAGGTCTTGCCGACGCCGTTGCGGCCGAGCACGCAGGTCACCTTGCCGGGCTCCGCCGACAGCGAGACGCCGCGCAGGGCCTGCGCTGCACCGTAGTAGAGGCTGATGTTATCGACCTTCAGCATGCGCTACCTCCGGTCGCGAAGGCGCGAATAGCGAATAGCGAATAGCGAATGGCGAATGGCGAATGGTAAGAATTGCCGCGCTCATGATCTTCTGCACTTCCCTATTCGCCACTCGCTACTCACCATTCGCCTATCTTCCCAAATACACTTCGATCACCCGCTCGTTCGACGAGACCTGATCGATGGTCCCCTCCGCCAGCACCGTACCCTCATGCAGGCAAGTGACCTTGACGCCGAGTTCGCGGACGAAGGTCATGTCGTGCTCGACGACCATGACCGTCTTTTCCTTGTTGATTTCCTTGAGCAGTTCCGCGGTCTGATGCGTCTCGACGTCGGTCATCCCGGCGACGGGCTCGTCGACCAGCAAGAGCTTTGGATCCTGAGCCAGAAGCATGCCGATTTCGAGCCACTGCTTTTGGCCGTGCGACAGGCTCCCGGCCAGCCGGTTGCGGGCATCGGTCAGGCGGATGGTTTCCAGCACGCGCTCGATCCGCTCGGCTTCGTCCCGGCTGCCGCGCCAGAACAGCGTGCCCTTGACGCTGTGATCGACATTGAGCGCCAACAGCAGATTGTCCTCGATGGTCTGGCTTTCGAACACCGTAGGCTTCTGGAATTTCCGGCCGATGCCGAGTTCGGCGATGCGGGTTTCGTCCAGCCGCGTCAGGTCGGTCATGCCGTCGAACAGCACCGTGCCTTCGTCCGGCTTGGTCTTGCCGGTGATGATATCCATCATCGTGGTCTTGCCGGCGCCGTTCGGGCCGATGATGGCGCGCATCTCGCCGGGCTCGAGCGTCAGCGACAGATTGTTGATGGCGTGAAAGCCGTCGAACGAGACGTGCACGCCATCCAGATAGAGCAGCGCGGAAGTGGTCCTTCCCTCCATGACGCTCATGCGCTTACTCCGCCGCTCTCGGTTCGCCGACACCGTCTTCGCGCTTGGCGCTTTCGGCATTGGCCAGTTGTGTTTCCTTCCGCGACGCGTGCCATGCGTGGAAGGTGCCGATGATCCCCTTCGGCAGCAGCAGCGTCACCAGGATGAACAGGGCGCCCAGCATGAACAGCCAGTACGGCGCCAGCGGTCCCGAGGTGAAGAGGGTCTTGGCGTAGTTGACGACGACGGCGCCAAGCGCTGCACCGACCAGCGTGCCGCGACCGCCGACCGCGACCCAGATTACCGCCTCGATCGAATTTCCCGGCGCGAATTCGCCGGGATTGATGATTCCGACCTGCGGCACATAGAGCGCGCCGGCAACGCCGGCCATGCAGGCGGACAGCGTGAACACGAACAGCTTGTAGGACTCGACTCGGTAGCCGAGAAAGCGGGTGCGGGACTCGGCGTCGCGAACCGCGATCAGGACTTTGCCGAGTTTCGAGGTCACCACCGCACGGCAGATCAGGAATGTCAGGATCAGCGCGAGGCAACTCAGCATGAATAGCGTGGCGCGGGTGCCGTCGGCCTGGACGTTGAAGCCCAAAATGTCCTTGAAGTCGGTCAGGCCATTGTTGCCGCCAAAGCCAAAGTCGTTGCGGAAGAACGCCAGAAGCAGCGCGTAGGTCATCGCCTGGGTGATGATGGAGAGATAGACGCCGGTAACGCGAGAGCGAAACGCCAGCCAGCCGAAACAGAACGCCAGCAATCCAGGCACGACAAGGACCATCAGCGCCGCGAACCAGAACATGTCGAAGCCGTACCAGTACCAGGGCAGGCTCGGATAGTTCAGGAACACCATGAAGTCGGGCAG
>CADEDX010000645.1 GCA_902826195.1 uncultured Bradyrhizobium sp.
CCGCACCGCTCGCCAGGGCTCGCGCAAGCGCAGCCGTGGGAACGCTCTTGCGCGCGTGACCTATGACCGAAGCCAGGGTCTCGTTGAAAGTACGCGCACAAGGTGAATCCTCGTCGATCGCGCGCGCCTCGGCCCGAGAGCCGTCGGGGAAGATCAGATGGGGCGGGTCGATGTCGCCGCGCAAGACACCGGCGAGCGCGTGGCTACACCGAGCGAGGAGCCGCAGCTCTCCATCGGCTTCTGGAAACCGGATCGTCGCACTGGCGAAGGTTTCTTCGGCTCGCGCTTCCGGCAGAGGCCCGCTGACGGTGAAGGCGTCGTTCGAAGCAGCAAGCGTGCCCTCTTCCGCGAGTATAGACAGCAGACGAGCAAACAACAACTTGTGGCGAACGTCGACACCGAGCGCGGCAGCCTCGGAGGCAGCGGAGAAGCTTCGCCCCAGGAGGGGGTCGAAACCAAGCTCCCGGAAGGCGCGTCCGATCGCAACGGCGCTGAGTCTGTCGAGAGTGGGCAGGAGGTTGTCGTAGACCTGCAAGTTATGGCGCCCGGCCAACCTGTCAAAGACCGCCGCGAGTTCGCGGTCCGTTGGATTGTGATGGAAGTAGTGCGCGGCAGCTGTGGTGGCGTCGGAGGGTTTCCACACGAAATCGTAGCAGAGCTCGCTAGCTTGCGGGGGTGCCGTCGGTTCCAATACAACGCCCTGCAGCCGGCCAAGGATAGTTCCGCTTCGGTCGAAGAGCTGCACGTTCCCAACAATGCTCCCACGCGCGCTGCCGCAGTCTTCGCTTAGTGTTGCCCGGGCGAGAACTTCGTCCGGCAGATCGGACTGCCACCAGGCGTTGCCAACCGCGCTCAGCATGCTGAGGCCTTCAGCGCGTCCTTGCTCCAGTGCGGCGACGCCGAGCGCCCGCAGCGCACCATCCACCATAGCAACGTCGGCCATAGTGCCCATCAGCCCGACAGGACGGCGAAGCGAAATCTCTGCTTCGCCATCGCGATACCGCATCTGTCCCAGGACGCTGAAGCTTGGTCCGAACTCGACGCCGAGCGCCGAGAGGCGACCGAGGAATTCGGTTGGCTCGCGCTCTGGGCCGAGCTGCGGGTGAAGCGCGGCAGCTTCGTATTTCGCCTGGTCCGGCTCAGTCATCTCCACAAGCGAACCTGTCGAGTGAAGTATCCAGGACGCACTATCGTCGTCGCGACTGCTGACAAAGAAGTCCAGTCTTCCCGATCCTGCCTTTTCCAATCGCGTTTGGACGATGCGCCCCAGATCGGGCAGCACGAGAGGTGCACGGAAGTCGACGTTCTCGACTTGCCTGAAGCGCTTGCCGAATGCTTCGGTGGCGCACGCAAGTGCCGCAGCGAGGATGGCTGGCCCCGGCGCAATCGCCTCGCCTTGAATGCGATGGTCACCGAGTTCGGCCGGCGAGGTCGGAGAAAGACGCGTTTCGAAGATCGGCGCAGCGGTCGCAAGGCGCCGTCCAACGAGGGGGTGTCCGACAGGACCGAGGCGGGTATCTCCTCGATCATGGAGTGGATCGGGCGTTACCCAGTACATCCGATGCTCGAACGGATGGGTTGGCGAGGGAACGGGGCCGGCCGGCGGCGCTGTCGCCTCCCACGTGATGTCAGCGCCACGGATGTAGAGTTCCCCGAGGCTGTTCGCCAATTCGCCCGATGCCGGCTTGCCGCGGCGCATCGAGGCGAGCCAGACGACCGCATCCTCTCCCAGAGTGCGCTGGGCCAGCGCCATCAGCGTCGGGTGAGGACCTACCTCAAGGAACACTCCGAACGCCTGGTCGTGAAGGACTTTGATACCATCCCGGAACTGTACTGGATCGCGCAAGTGTTGGCGCCAATAAGATGGATCAGGGCGGGCGAGGGAAAGGCCGCCTCTGTTCCATGCGATGGGCACGCTGGGCGCCTGCATCGGTGTCGACCTCGCCGCGTTCTCCAGCGCGTCGAGCAAGGGCTCGACGTGTCGCGAGTGGGCGGCAAATGAGACCTGCAAATGCCGGGCCTCGATATTGCGCGCGGCGCAGTCTGATACGACCTTCTCGATGGCCAGGGCGTCCCCGGAGATCACCACATTGTCGTCCGCGTTAACCGCAGCGATCGTCACTGCAGCGGCATAGGGCGCGATCGCGATCGCCACTTCTTCCGGCGAAGCGAACAGCGCAGCCATGGCGCCACCATCCGGAAGGCTTTGGGTCAGGCGGGCGCGTTCCGCGACAAGACGAAGGCCGTCGGCCAGGGTGAATACACCCGCCACGCAGGCAGCAGCATATTCGCCAAGCGAATGACCGATCACCGCTCCTGGAATGACACCAAAGGACTGCCACAGCCGCGCGGTTGCAACCTCGATCGCATACAGGGCGGGCTGGGTCCAGAGCGTCTCGTTCAGCGCCTGCTCATCTTCCCAAAGAACGCGCTTCAGGCTGCGGCCTTGACGGTCGCTGCCAAGGACCGCGTCGCATTCGTCGATTACGGCGCGGAATACCGGATACGCGTCATAGAACTCGCGCCCCATCCCGCAATACTGTGCACCCTGCCCGGTGAAGAGGAACACCACGTCGGGACGTTGCCCGGGCGGCACCTCGTGCCGATACAGTGCGGGGTGGGCTGCGCCCTCGGCAGCGGCCTGTAGAGCAGCGCGCATGGTTGCCCTGTTGTCCGCCACGATAGCCAGACGGTGCGGGTGATGGGCGCGGCCACCGCCGGCCCAGCGGGCCATCGCCGACAGTTCCACGGTCGGATCGTTGACGACCAGACCTGCGTTGCCGGCAAGTGCGACCAGCGCCGATGAACTGCGGGCGGACAGCGCAAGGCAATGGAAACCATCGCGCGGCGGGGGCTTCGCGCGATCAGCGATCGGCGCCTCCTCGATAATGACATGCGCGTTCGAACCGCTGAATCCAAATGAACTCACGCCGGCCCTTCGTTTGCGGGCGCCCTGACGCCAATCCGCGCCATCGCCCGTGACCCGCACCGGAATCGTGTTCCACGGAATGTGCGGACTTGGGTTACGGAAATGCAAATGCGGTGGAATGCGGCCGTGCTGCAAGGCCAGGACGACCTTGATCACACCGGCAACCCCGGCAGCGGACTCCAGATGGCCGATGTTGGTTTTGACAGAGCCTATAAGAACGGGTCTCTCTGGATCGCGATTCTTGCCGAGCACCGATGCAATCGCACGAACTTCGATCGGATCGCCCAACGACGTGCCCGTGCCATGCGCCTCGACGTAATCGATGTCATCCGAAACGAGGCCGGCGTCATCGAGCGCGGCGCGGATCACCGCTTCCTGGGCCGGCCCGTTTGGAACAGTCAGACCGCCACTGCGCCCGTCCTGGTTGGTTGCCGTCCCACGCACGACTGCAAGGATCGGATCGCCTTCGGCTATCGCGTCGTCGAGTCGCTTGAGCACGAGGACGCCACAGCCCTCGCCGCGGGCAAACCCATCGGCTGAAGCGTCGAACGTCTTGCACCGGCCATCCGGCGCGAGCATGTGAGACCTGCTGAGCGAGATTGAGGTCTGCGGTGCACAGATTACGTTGACGCCGCAAGCGAGCGCGACGCGGGACTCGCCTGCGCGCAGGCTGTTACAGGCCAGATGCATGGCAACGAGCGACGACGAGCAGACAGTGTCCACCGTCATCGCCGGCCCTTGCAGCCCCAGAAAATAGGAGAGCCTGCCGGCACCGCCCCCTGCCGACACGCCTGACACAAGATAAGACCCAGCAGACTGCTCACCCCCTGAACCC
>CADEDX010000646.1 GCA_902826195.1 uncultured Bradyrhizobium sp.
CGGAAAGATCGCTTCGGCGCCGGCCTTGTACAGCGCATCATAATCCTGCGGCGGCACCACGCCGCCGATGATGACCATGATGTCCTCGCGGCCGTGCTTCTTCAGCGCGGCCTTTAGTTCCGGCACCGCGGTGAGGTGGGCGGCCGCCAGCGACGACACACCGAGAATATGCACGTCGTTCTCCACCGCCTGCCGCGCCGCCTCGTCGGCGGTGGCGAACAGCGGCCCGATATCGACGTCAAAGCCAACATCGGCAAAGGCCGACGCGATCACCTTCTGGCCGCGGTCGTGGCCGTCCTGGCCGATCTTGGCGACGAGGATACGGGGGCGGCGGCCCTCGGCGGTCTCGAACGCATCGATCAGTTCCTGCACCTTCTCGACCCGGTTGGACATGGCGGACGCCTCCCGCTTGTAGACGCCGGTGATGGATTTGATTTCGGCGCGGTGACGCCCGAACACTTTTTCCATCGCGTCTGAAATTTCGCCGACGGTGGCCTTGGCGCGCGCCGCATCGATCGCCAGCGCCAGCAGATTGCCGTTGCCTTCGCCGGCGCTGCGTGTCAGCGCGGCCAGCGCCGCATCGACGTCCTTCTGGTCGCGCTCGCTGCGCAGCCGCTTCAGCTTGTCGATCTGCAGCCGCCGCACGGTGGAGTTTTCAACCTTCAGCACGTCGATTGGGGCCTCGTTGACCGGCTTGAACTTGTTGACGCCGATCACGGCTTGCCGTCCGGCGTCGATCCGCGCCTGCGTCTTGGCGGACGCTTCCTCGATCCGTAATTTCGGCACGCCGGCCTCGATGGCCTTCGCCATGCCGCCGAGCGCCTCGACCTCCTGGATGTGACCCCACGCCTTGGCCGCGAGATCTCGCGTCAGCCGTTCGACATAGTAGGAGCCGCCCCAGGGATCGATGATGCGGTTGGTGCCGCTTTCCTGCTGCAGGAACAGTTGCGTGTTACGCGCGATCCGGGCCGAAAAGTCCGTCGGCAACGCCAGCGCCTCGTCGAGCGCGTTGGTGTGCAGCGACTGCGTGTGGCCTTGGGTTGCCGCCATCGCCTCGATGGTGGTGCGCATCACGTTGTTGAAGACGTCCTGCGCGGTCAGCGACCAGCCGGACGTCTGGCAATGCGTGCGCAGCGACAGCGAGCGCGGGTCCTTCGGATTGAACGGCTTCAGTAGCTTTGCCCACAAGAGGCGCGCCGCGCGCATCTTGGCGATTTCCATGAAGAAGTTCATGCCGATCGCCCAGAAGAACGACAGCCGCGGCGCGAAACGATCGACATCGAGGCCGGCGGCGAGACCAGCGCGCAGATATTCGACGCCGTCGGCCAGCGTATAGGCGAGTTCGAGGTCCTGCGTCGCGCCGGCTTCCTGCATGTGATAGCCGGAGATGGAGATCGAGTTGTACTTCGGCATCTTCTGCGAGGTGTAGGCAAAGATATCGGAGATGATCCGCATCGAGGGCGTCGGCGGATAGATGTAGGTGTTGCGCACCATGAACTCTTTCAGAATGTCGTTCTGAATGGTGCCCGACAATTTATCCGGCGGAACGCCCTGTTCCTCGGCGGCGGCAACGAACAGCGCCAGGATCGGCAGCACCGCGCCGTTCATGGTCATCGACACGCTCATCTGGTCGAGCGGTATCCCCGAGAACAGCGTGCGCATGTCGTAGATCGAATCGATCGCCACGCCGGCCATGCCGACGTCGCCGGTGACGCGCGGATGATCGCTGTCGTAGCCGCGGTGGGTGGCGAGGTCGAACGCGACCGATAGACCTTTTTGTCCGGCGGCAAGGTTGCGGCGGTAGAACGCGTTGGAATCTTCCGCCGTGGAGAAGCCGGCATACTGCCGGATGGTCCAGGGCTGGTTGACATACATGGTCGGGTAGGGGCCGCGCAGATAGGGCGCGATCCCCGGCCACGTCTCCAGGAAGTCGATGCCTTCGAGGTCGGCCTCGATATAGTCGGGCTTTACCGGAATTCCCTCGGGCGTCAGCCACGGCTCGGCGCCGCCTGCGGGCTGCGCGGGCGCGACGGCTTCAAAGGCGACATCTGCAAAGTTCGGTATGCGGCTCATCGTACACTCTTAGCATAAGTAGAGGTCGGGGGAGTTACCCCTAATCATGGTCCGGATGCTGGTGGCTGGTGATGGTCGCCATCTTCTCCGGCCCGTAATTCTGCATTGTCGTCTGGCTCGGCAAATTGGCGATGGCGACGACCCAGCCGAGCCGGGATTCGGTCCCATATTGCCGCGTCGGCACCACCCGGTCGGGGCGGTCGAATGTGCCGGTCAAGATCTCGATCCGGGGGCCGCTGATCCGGCGGTAGCTCAAGGGCGTGCCGCAGGCGGCGCAGAAATCGCGCTCGGCGATCGACGACGATTTGAATGAAGCCGGCTTGCCCCGCGTCCAGGCGAAATCCTCGTGTTCGATGTCGGCGAGGGAGGCAAAGGGCGCGCCCGATGCCTTCTGGCACATCCGGCAATGGCAGATGCTGATCTTGGCTGGCGCCTTCGACATTGCAAAGCGGATGGCGCCGCACTGGCAGCCGCCGGTCAGGACGGCCTTGTTGTTTTCCGTCATGCTTGCTCCATCCGCTGCCAGGTTTCCCGCAGCATCGCCAGCGCATCGCCGCCGGCATAGATGAAATCATTGACGCCGGCCTCGCGCAGCGCGGCCTCCTGTTCGCCGGGCCGGCCTGCCAGATAGATATGCCCGGCGCCTCCGGCGTGAAGGGCCTTGGCGGCGGCTACCGCGTGTTCCGCATAGGCCTTGTCGGAGGAACACAGGCAGGCAATCGCGGCGCCGGACGCCTTGAAAGCCGTGGCCAGCGCTGTCGGGTCGGAAAATCCTTCGGTGTCGATCGCCTCGATGCCGCCGGTTTCGAAGAAACTCTTGGCGAATGTCGCGCGCGCGGTGAAGTCGGCGGCCGTGCCGAGATTGGCGAGGAAGATTTTTGGCCGCGCGCCCGATGCCTTTAGTTCTTCGTCCGACTTGTCGCGCAGCGCCTCGAACGGTGCGGCCAGCCGCATCGGCGCCAGCGAATCGAACCTGTATTTCGCCTCGCCATAGGGCGGCAATACGATCGGCTTGGCATCCAGAACGGCAGCCTCCGCCTCATGCAGGTTCGGGAATTCGCTCGCCCCCGTCAGCACGTCACGCCGCTTGGCGATATTGAGCTCGCGGGCGGCGCGGGTTGCGGCGACCTTGCGCTGGATCAGGTTCTGTTCCAGCGCCGCAAAAATGCCGCTGGCCCTTTCGATTTCCTGAAACAGCGACCACGCGGCGTCGCAAAGCTGTCGGGTGAGGGTTTCGATGCCGCCGGCGCCGGCGGCGGGATCGCTCACCTTGGCGAGATTGGATTCTTCCAGCAGCACCAGTTGCGTGTTGCGCGCGGCACGCCGCGCGAACGGATCGGGCAATCCCAGGGCGAGCGTGTGTGGCAATACGGTGATGGCGTTGGCGCCGGCGAGGCCCGCGGAGAAGGTGGCCATCGTCGCGCGAAGCATGTTTACATAGGCATCGCGCTGCGTCAGCATGCGCCATGCGGTATCGGCCGCGACGAACAGCGGCTTTGGCGTCAGTCCGCAAGCCTGCTCGATCCGCGCCCACAACAGTCGCAGCGCGCGGAATTTCGCCAGCGTCAAAAACTGGTCCGCATCCGCGCTGAGCCGCGCATAGACCATGCCTTGCGCATCTTCGAGCGCAATTCCGGCCTGTTCGATCGCGCGCAGATAGGCGACACCGCACGCCAGC
>CADEDX010000647.1 GCA_902826195.1 uncultured Bradyrhizobium sp.
CGCTCGCCAACAAGCTGCGCAAGAATCTCTCGGCGAAGCTCGCCTATCACCTGATCCGCTGGCGCAACGTGCTGTTCGGCATGTATTTTTTCCAGCTCTGCCGCCGCAAGCCGGACCGCGCCAAGCAGTTGATCCTCGGCGGCGTCAAGATGGCGCTGGGGCCGGAGTACGACGTCGGCAAGCATTTTACGCCGCGCTACAATCCGTGGGAACAGCGGCTGTGCCTGGTGCCCGATGGCGACCTGTTCAAGTCGATCCGCGACAAGCGCGCCTCCGTCGTCACCAATGAGATCGACACCTTCACCAAGAGCGGCATCAAGCTGAAGGACGGCAGCGAGCTCGAGGCCGATATCATCGTCACCGCGACCGGATTGAACCTGCAGGTGCTCGGCGGGCTCGAGGTCAGCGTCGACGGCCGCACCGTCGATTTCGCGCGGACGCTGAACTACAAGGGCATGATGTATTCGGACATCCCGAACATGGCGTCGGCGTTCGGCTACACCAACGCGTCCTGGACGCTGAAATGCGACCTGACCTGCGAATATGTCTGCCGGTTGATCAATTACATGGACCGGCACGGCTACAAGCAGTGCATGCCGCATAATGTCGATCCCGACGTCACGGAACTGCCGTCGCTGGATTTCTCGTCCGGCTATGTGCAGCGTTCGATCGCCAAGCTGCCCAAGCAGGGTTCCAAGCGGCCGTGGCGGCTGTATCAGAACTATGCGCTCGACATTGTCACGCTTCGCTACGGCAAGGTCGACGACGGGGTGATGCGGTACTCCTGAGCGGTTCCATTGGCGCGATGCGTCCCGGCGCCTCATGCGTCATTTCGCGTATACGTCGCCGGCTGCGAATCGTTCAAGCTGTCCTTACGGTTAACGCCGGATTAACCGGTGTCACCCTATGCTGCGGGGCTTGCGGCCCCCGACAGCACGAGGAAGCCCATGGACGCCCAGCGAATTGCCATCGATGCCGTCGTCGCGCTGACCGATTGCGACCGCGAGGCCGCCGCAGCCTTCATCCGCAAATTCTATCTGGCCGGTGTCCGCGATCCCAAGCGGCTGACTTTCAAGGGTCTCCAGGCGCTGCGGGGCTGATCGCGGTACCTGTGTTCTTCCGGCAAAGGGGCCCGTTCGTCTTCGTCTCGGCCACCGGGGGCGCACGATAGCGCGCCCGGCGGCTGATCGTGGCAGCGTCAGCCGACGACGACTTCGCTGATCTGGATGACCGGGGACTGGTCGGTATAGTTGGCGATGTCGGCCATGATCTCCTGGGCATGGGGTCCGAAACCGGCCTGGAAGGCCTCCACCGAGTCGCAGAAGATGTGGCACATGCCGACATAGGTGGCGGGGGCGCCGGGGACGCCGCCGGCCATGCCCTTGTCGATGGTGTAGGACTTGCACGCATCGCCCATGCGCGCCTTGACCAGCGGCATATGCTTGTCGCGGTAGTAATCATGGTCGAAGCGCCCGCCGGGCGTATTGGGATACATCACGCTTACCTTGATCATTTCCATTTCCTCCGCTCTGACGTTCGCCGTTGTGACCAAGCGATAGTCGAAATCTGTGTCAGTTTTGCGGATCTTGCAACCGGAGGGGGCGGGCGCCCGGCGGATGCCCTCGTCGCCACGGCATGATTCCCCGGGGAGAGCCGTCGACGCTTGCCCGGCTCAGGGCCGGTCGGAGAGCTTCAGGCGCTGGAATTGGGCGCGCAATTCGCCATAGCATTCACAGGCGCTCTTCTTGAGCGCCTCGGGATCGGCGATCTCGATGTGCCCGCGGCTGTACCTGATGACTTTCGACTGCTGAAGCGTATGGGCCACGAGCGAGACGGCGTTTCGACGCGAGCCGATCATCGCCGCCATGTATTCCTGCGTGAGGTCCAATCGATCACTGCCGATGAGGTCGCGCATCCGCAGCAGCCATCGCGCCAGCCGAGCGTTGACGCAATGCAGGGCGTTGCATGCGGCGGTTTGCTGCGCCTGCACGTACAAGGCCCGACTGTGTCGGGCCATGATCTGCCGGAGCGACTTGCTGTGCTTGGCCGCGGCGCGCAGGCGCTCGATCTCGATGACCGATGCGGTGCCGGGCAACACCACGATCGCGGTGATCAAGGCGACCGGCTCGCTGAGGACGCCAAACACCCCCAGCAGGCTGTCCGGGCCGATCAGCGCCACCTCGACCCGTTCTCCGGTTTGAAATTCCACCACGAGCGCGATAACCGCGGTATGCGGAAAGTAGACGTTGGCGATGGGGTGCCCCAGTTCGACCAGTTTCATGTCCCGTGGCAGGTCGACTGTCTTCAGATAGGGTTTCAGCACCTCGAAGTCGCGCTCGCTCAGGGATTTGAGAAACCCATTCTGCTCACGATCGGCTGGCTTCATCGCGCGTTCCCGGTTGAGTGCGGCCCCGCCGGCAGCTCGCTCTCCAGAATTTTGGACACGCGCTATGGTTGATACGATGCAACCCGCTTTGTCATTCCGTAGTCCCACGGGGTCACGCAAACTCCGTGGTCCCACGGTGGGCCGCATCCGCGACGACGCAATCACCGCTAAAGCGCTGCAAACGTGGCCGGCATTGCGAGATGATGATGGGCTCGCTTCGCTCGAACCGCCCGGCGGCTCCTGCGCGGCGACAGCGGGCGGCAGGTCGCTCGATATCGAACATGTTCTGCCATGAAAAAAGCCCCGGCGATGTCCGGGGCTTTTTGCTTGCTGGCTTCGGCTCAGCCTATTCGGGCTTGCCGATGCTCACCTTCAGCGTACCGACGCCGTCGACGCCGCATTCGAGCTTGTCGCCAGGCTGGAGCTGGGAGACGCCGGCCGGCGTGCCGGTCATGATGATGTCGCCGGCGGCGAGTTTTACCTGCTGCGAGAGCTGCCAGATGATCTCCGGCACGTTCCAGATCAACTCGGTGAGGTCGCCCTTCTGCGTCTCCTTGCCGTTCACCGTGAGCCAGATTTTACCCTTGGTAGGGTGACCGATCTTGGCAGCCGGCTGAAGCGCGGAGCAGGGCGCGGAATAGTCGAACGACTTGCCGATTTCCCACGGCCGTTCTTTCTTGCGCGACGCGATCTGCAGGTCGCGGCGGGTGAGGTCGATGCCGACCGCGTAGCCGTAGACGTGATCGAGCGCCTTGTCGGCGAGAATGTTGAGGCCGCCGCTCTTCATCGCGACGATCAGCTCGACCTCGTGATGCAGATCCTTGGTCAGCGGCGGGTAGGGGATGGTAGTACCGTCAGGCACCAGCATGTCGGCATGCTTGGCAAAGAAGAACGGCGGCGCGCGCTCGTCATTGCCCATCTCGCGGATGTGCTCGAGATAGTTGCGCCCGACGCACCAGATGCGGCGGACCGGGTAGACGCCGGCCTCGCCAACGACGGGAAGCAAGGCCTGCGGAGGAGCGGGAATGACGTAGGAGGCTGCGTTCATGAAAGTGGTCTCGGGTGGTTACGGGTGAAAATCCGGCGGTTCGCTTCTACGCGGTTGCACCCACCGGCGCCAGACTGGGGTGACCAGCATCTCTTTGCTGCAGGCGGAAGAACGAGGCATAACGCCCGCCGCGCCGCAACAAATCGCCATGCTGGCCGCGCTCGACGATCTCGCCGCCTTCGACCACCAGAATGGCGTCAGCGTGCATGATCGTGTGCAGGCGGTGGGCGATCACGATGGTGGTGCGGTTCTGGCAGAGATGGTCGATCGATTCCTGCACGGCCTTTTCGGACGCCGAATCCAGCGCGGCGGTGG
>CADEDX010000648.1 GCA_902826195.1 uncultured Bradyrhizobium sp.
TCAGCCAAGAGCGATATCGAAACCTCGACCATCCATGCGATCTCCTGGCGGCTTATCCCGTTTCTGGTGCTGGCCTACTTCTTTTCCTATCTCGACCGGGTCAATCTCGGTTTCGCCGCGTTGACCATGAACGCGGACCTGAAGTTCACGCCGCTGATCTTCGCCTGGGGCGCCGGCATCTTCTTCATTGGCTATTTCATCTTCGAGGTGCCGAGCAATCTGGCGCTTGAAAAGTTCGGCGCCAGCCGCTGGATCGCCCGTATCATGGTGACCTGGGGCATCATCTCCGCGGCTATGGCGATGGTGAGCGGCGAATTGAGCTTTTACGTGCTGCGCTTCCTGCTCGGCGTGGCGGAAGCCGGCTTCTTCCCCGGCATCATCCTTTATCTCACCTATTGGTACCCGGCCGAATACCGCGCGCGGTTCCTTGCAGCTTTTGCCATCGCCGTTCCCGTATCCACCGTGATCGGCGCGCCGGTCTCCGGCCTCCTGTTGGGGCTCGACGGCACGATGGGGTTGAAGGGGTGGCAGTGGCTGTTCATCATCGAAGGCATCCCCTCGGTGCTGCTCGGATTTGTCACCTGGTTCTATTTGACCGACAAGCCCGAAAAGGCCGACTGGCTGACCGCGGATCAGAAGGCTTGGCTCTCTGAAAAACTGCAGGCTGAAATTGCGACCAAACAGGCGGCAAGACATTTGACGCTCGGCGAAGCGCTGTCGTCGCCGAAGGTGATCACGCTGAGCCTGATTTATTTCGGCTTCGTCGGCGCGCTCTATGGCATGCAGTTCTGGCTGCCGCAGATCGTCAAGGCGTTCGGCCTTACCAACGCGCAAACCGGCTTCGTCACGGCGATCCCCTATCTGTTCGGCACCATCGCGATGATTCTGTGGGCGCGGCACTCCGACGCCACGCGCGAACGCGTCGCCCATGTCGGCGGACCGCTGCTGCTCACCGCGCTGGCGCTCGGCGCCTCCAGCTACATCACCGATCCCACCATCACCATGGTGGTGTTGACGGTCGCCGCCATCGGCATCTTCTGCACCTTTGCGGTGTTCTGGACGCTGCCGACGGCGTGGCTGTCCGGCACGGCCGCGGCCGGCGGCATCGCGCTGATCAATTCGATCGGCAACCTCGCGGGCTTCGGCGGGCCTTATCTGATCGGCTGGGTGAAGGAAGCGACCGGCAACACCTCGATGGGATTGCTGGTGCTGTCGCTGCTGCCGCTCGCGGCGGGGCTGCTCGTGTTCCTCGGCGGGCATGATACCGAGACGGAATTCGCAAACGCGAAGTAGGACCGTGCGATGGGTAGAGCACAGCGAAACCCATCAAGCCCTTGCGCCGCGGCATGATGGGTTTCGCTGCGCTTCACCCATCCTACAATCCGGGTCCGAACGACCCGCGCCGGAACAACGATTCAGGAAAATCAATTACCCCTTAACTAAACATTCCTTCACGAATTCCTGATCACTGACGATTATTGACATTCGTCAATCGCCAATCGATAGTCTTCATCAGAGTTCCGATGGAGATTAGCGATGGTCGTCCGATCCCTTTTATCTAGCTATTCCAGGCTATTAACAGGAGCCTCACTGGCTTTTGCGGTATTTGCCTTGGCCGGGTGCAATGAAAAGGCGGCCGAGGCGCCCGCTCCCGGACGTCCGGTCCTGGTCGCCACCGTGCACTACGCAGCCGAGACGCCGGAGCGCAGTTTTGTCGGGACCATCAAGCCCCGGATCGAGACCGACATGGGCTTTCGGGTTCCCGGCAAGGTCTCCAAGCGCCTCGTGGAGGTTGGCCAGACCGTTGATGTCGGCCAGCCGCTCGCTGTCCTCGACGAAGTCGACTTGAAGCTGCAGGCCGAGCAGGCCGAAGCTGAGTTCCGCGCCGCCACCGGCGTGCTGGCGCAGGCAGGCGCCTCCGAGCAGCGCGCCAAGGATCTGCGCGCCAAGGGCTGGACCACCGATGCGCAGATGGACCAAAGCCGCGCCGCCGCCGACGAGGCGCGGGCGCGCCTCAATCGCGCCGAGCGCCAGGTCGAACTCACCAAGAACTCCCTCTCTTATGCGACGCTGCTGGCCGACAGCCGTGGCGTCGTCACCGCTACCCTGATCGATCCCGGCCAGGTCGTGGCCGCCGGCCAGACCGCAATCCGGGTCGCGCGCTTTGCCGAGAAGGAAGCCGTGGTCGCGATCCCGGAAACGCTCGTCGGCCGCGCCACGTCAGGCACCGCCAGCGTAACGCTGTGGTCGGACGCGGAGAAGAAATACACCGCGAAACTGCGCGAGATTGCGCCCTCGGCCGATCCAGCGACCCGGACCTATCTCGCCAAATTCTCGCTGCCGGAAGCCGACGACAAGGTCTCGCTTGGCATGACCGCGACGCTGACGCTGGCCGATGCCGCCACCGAGCGCGTCGCAAAACTGCCGCTGTCGGCGCTGTTCAGCCAGGGCAGCAATCCCTCGCTCTACATCGTCGACGATGCCGGCGCCGTGAAACTGCAGCCGGTGATCGTGAAATCCTATGAGAGCAATGCCGTCGTGATTTCGGGCGGCGTCAATGAGGGCGCCAAGGTGGTGGCGCTCGGCGTGCAGAAGATCGATCCGGCCCAGAAGGTCCGCGTCGTCTCGGCGCTGTCGTTCTAGTTCATCGTCATGTGTTGCTCCGTCATTGCGAGGCGCGTAGCGACGAAGCAACTCATCTTTCTTTTCGCGGCCGCTGGATTGCTTCGCTTCGCTCGCAATGACGGTGAGGTCGAAAGCAGATTTCGAAATTGGAGAGTGACATGAAGCGCTTCAATCTCTCGGGCTGGGCGGTGAGTCATCCGACCCTGATCCTGTTCCTGATGATCGTGCTGGGCGCCGCCGGTTTCTTCTCCTACGAGCGGCTCGGCCGCGCGGAAGACCCGTTCTTTACGGTGAAGGTTGTCAACGTCTCCGCGATCTGGCCGGGCGCCACCGCGCAGGAAATGCAGACCCAGGTCGCCGATCCCATCGAGAAGAAGCTGCAGGAACTGCCGTTCTTCGAAAAGGTGCAGACCTATTCGAAACCGTCGTTCACGGCGATGCAGGTCACGTTCAAGGATTCGACCCCGCCGAAGGATGTGCCGTACCTGTTCTATCTCTTGCGCAAGAAGCTGGCCGACGTGCAGGGCCAGTTGCCCGCGGGCCTGCTCGGGCCGACCGTCAACGACGAGTTCTCCGACGTCGATTCCATTCTCTACATGATGACCGGCGACGGCGCCGACTATGCGCAGCTGAAGAAGGCGGGCGAAGGCTTGCGCCAGCGGCTGTTGAAGGTGAACGGCGTCACCAAGGTCAATCTCTACGGCACCCAGGACGAGCGCATCTTCGTCGAATTCTCGCACGCCAAGCTGGCGACGCTCGGCATCACGCCGCAGGCGCTGTTCGATTCGCTGGCCAAGCAGAACAATGTCACGCCCGCGGGCACGGTGGAAACCTCCTCGCAGCGCGTGCCGCTACGCGTTACCGGCGCGCTCGACGGCGCCAAGGCGGTGGCGGAAAGCCCGGTTGAGAGCAACGGCCGCGTGTTCCGGCTCGGCGATATCGCCACTGTCACCCATGGCTTCGTCGATCCTCCAAGCTTCGTTGCCCGCCAGGAAGGCAAGCCGGCGCTCGGCATCGGCGTGGTCACCGCCAAGGGCGCCAACATTCTGGAGCTTGGCAAGGAGGTCGAGAAGGCGACCAACGACTTCAGGAAGGCCGTGCCGCAAGGCATCGAGGTCGAGC
>CADEDX010000649.1 GCA_902826195.1 uncultured Bradyrhizobium sp.
TCTGCAGCATCAGCAGCTTGTAAAAATCGGTATCGAGCAGGCTGCGCACGATCGGGTCGAGCCGCCAGCCGTGGTTATAGGTTCGGGATGCAATATCGGTAACTGCCATGGCGGAACTCTACCGTGCCGGGAGCTCCCCAACCAGTGGCTTTTGGCGGCGGCATGGCAGCCCGGCGCGCTATTCCTGCCGGATCCGGCCGACCGCGGCTCCGATGCCGGTCCAGGCCGGCTTGTCGGGGGCGAACTGCTGCCTGAGGTAAGCGGCCAGTTCCGCGACCTGGCCGTCGGTCAGGCTGTCCCTGAAGGCCGGCATAAAGCCGAGGTCGGCGACGGCCGGCTTGGCGATGCCGTGCAGGATGACCTGGATCAGGTTGTCCGGAACAGTGCTGTGCAGATTGCTGTTCAGGGCGAGCGACGGCCGACTGCCGAACAGCGGCGCACCGCCGACCTCGTGGCACACCGCGCAGGCGCCCTGATAGATCCGAGCGCCGACGCTGGAGGCGGCCGAGGCGCGCGTGCCAGTCGCACCTTCCAGTTTCGTGGCGAGCGCTTGCTGCGCCGCGCCATCCATGGCGGTTTCGTTGAAAGAACCGAGATAGACCGCCATGGCGCGGATATCGGAATCCGGCAACGCTGCCAGTTCTTTTACTACCGGCGCCATCGGTCCGGCGGCGACGCCGTGAAGCCGCGACTCGCCGGTTCGCAGGTAGGCGTAAAGCTCCTCCTCGCTCCATGGGATCGGCGCCCGCGACAATGACGTGAGAGCCGGAGCTTCCCAGCCTTCCGCAAAACCGCCGGCGAGATAGGCGGTCGTCATCTCCGCGCCGAGCGCATTGCGCGGAGAATGACAGGCGCTGCAATGACCGAGGCCTTCCACCAGATAGGCGCCGCGATTCCATATCGCGGATTTGGTTGAATCAGCCCGGAACGTATCGGGCTTGTGGAACAGTGCATTCCACCCTGCCATCAGCGGGCGCAGGTTGAACGGAAACGCCAGCGCATTCTGCGGCGTCTCCGTTCGCACCGCCGGCTGCGCCATCAGGTAGGCGTAGAGCGCCTGCATGTCGGCATCGGTGGTCTTGGCGAAATGCGTATAGGGAAATGCCGGATAGAGATGCCTGCCGTCGCGATGGATGCCTTCGCGCATGGCGCGCTCGAAGGCGGAGTAGGACCATGCGCCGATGCCGGTTTCGACATCGGGGGTGATGTTGGTCGAATAGATAGTGCCGAACGGTGTCGCGAGCGGCTTTCCGCCAGTATTAAGGATACCGTTTGTGGAGGTGTGGCAGACGGCGCAGTCGCCGAGCGCGGCGAGTTGCTGGCCACGCGCGATGGTCGCGGCCGAATAGACAGACGCGTCAGGTCGCGCGATCGGCGCAATTGCGCGCCAGGGCAGCACGGCGGCGCCGATGCCGATCGCGGCGGCAAACAGCGCCGCGGCCGTGGCGACTGCGCCGCGGTGCTCAGTGAACGGCTTCCACCATCGGCCAGTCTCAAGCTGCGGCGCGGATGTTGGCGGCGGCAAGGCGTCCGTTGCCGCCTGCTGCCCGCCGTGCAGCCCACGCAAAATGCGTTCCGGCGTAAATGGCAACTCTCGGAAGCGAACGCCGGTCGCATCATAGATTGCATTGGCGATGGCCGCCGCGCTTGGGACGGAAGCAGACTCGCCGACGCCGAGCGGGGGCTGGTCCTGCCGCGGCAACATCAGCACGTCGATCTCGGGCACCTCGGGGAATTTGATGATGGGGTAGGCGCCCCATTCGCGCGCCGTCACGGAGGTGCGGTCGAACGAGACTTCCTCCATCAGCGCGCGGCTGGTCGACTGGATGACGTTGCCGTGGATCTGGTGGCGCACGCCGTCGGGATTGATCATCAGGCCGGAATCCTGTCCGGCCACCACGCGCGTCACGCTGACGTCGCCGGTCGCCTTGTTGACCGCGACGTCGGCGATCCAGGCCGACCACGCTGCGCCATAGCCGGGAAACTTGCTGTGGACATAGAGCGCATAGGCAAAGCCGCGCCCGCGCACGATATCGCCCTCGGCCTCCGGTTCCTGCCGCACGGACCGAGGCTTCCAGCCGGCGCGTTCGGCCACCGCATTGACGAGATCAATCGCGCGAGAATCCTTCAGATAGCGCAGGCGGTATTCGATCGGATCGACGCCGGCCTCGCTGGCGCATTCATCAATCCAGGATTCATGCGCAAAAGTGTTCGGCAATGACGAGACGCCGCGCAGCCAGGCGGCCCGCACGATCGGCGGCATGTCGTTGGCGACGACGCGCAGATTCTCGTAGTCATAGGGCGGGATCGCGGTGCGGTCGCCCATCTCGAAGACCGCGGGTGTGTGCGGGATGGTGCCGGTCAGCAGCAGCGCCAGCGTCGGCGCGCCGTTCGATGGATAGCGCGTGGCGAAATCATAGCCGGCGACGCTGCCGTCGGTATTCAATCCGCCATTGACGTCCATCAATTGTGCGGTGCCCTTGGGCTCCCACGCATGCTCCTGTTCACGGGTCAATTGCACGCGAACGGGACGGCCGACGGCGCGCGACAGCAGCACGGCGTCGGCGGATACGTCATCGGCGCAGTTCCGGCCGTAGCAGCCGGCGGCCTCCATCCGGATCACCTCGATCCCGGCCTCACGGCGATGGATCAGCCGTGCGAGTTCGGTGCGCAGATGATGCGGATTCTGCGTACCGGACCAGACCCGCGTCAGATCCTCCTGATAGTCGGCAACCGCACAGGACGGGCCGATCGAAGCGTGCATCTGATAGGGCCAGATGTAGGTGCGCGGCATCGGCTTTGCGGCGCCGGCAATCGCGGCATCGACATTGCCCTTGTCGATCAGCGTTCGCGGCGTCGACGGATTGGCGCGCAATGCGGTCTCGATGTCTTTCAGATCGGGCAGTGTTGGCACGGACTTCCAGCTCACCCTGAGCCGGGCTGCAGCCTTGATCGCATTTTCCTCACGCTCGGCGACGACGCCGACGAAGTCGCTGATGCGGACGACCGCGACAAGGCCGGGGATGTCGCTGACCGATGCTTCATCCACAGCGATCAGACTGTTGCCGATAAAATCGCCGACATCGACGCCGGCATAGGGTGGACGCAAGACGCGGCCATGCAGCATGCCGGGGACGCGCATATCATGCACGTAGACCAGTTCGCCGGTCGCCTTTGCGGGCAGATCGACGCGTGGAACTGATTGCCCGACAATGGTGTAGCCATGGGCGGACTTCACGGGGACATCATCGGCCAGTTCAAGCTGGATGATCTCGCCTGCGATCAGTTCCCCATAGCTGATGCTGCGATTGTCCTTGCCGCGCACCAATCCGTCTTCAACAACGATATCCTCGATCGGAAGCTCCAGCCGCGCCGCGGCGCGCGCGACTAGAAACTGCCGCGCCTGCGCCGCGGCCTTGCGCAGCGGTACGGCCGTGATCTGGATCGTCTCGCTCGCGATCGTCGCGCCCTGATTGGGGACCAGCGAGGTATCGCCCAGTATGACGACGACGCGCGCAAAGGACACGTCGAGTTCCTCGGCGACGATCTGTCCGAGTGCGGTGCGGATACCAGTGCCGAGATCGACATGGCCGTTATAGGCGGTGACGGAACCGTCGGCGGTAATTTTGATAAATGTCTCGAACTTGACAGCCTCGACGGGGGAAGCCGGCCGAACGACGGTGAGCGTGCCTTGCATCCGTTTACGGTCGTTGTTGCCGGACACTGTCATC